>NZ_JABAIA010000003.1:1500000-1671332 GCF_012641275.1 Chitinophaga varians
GTGTTACCCGCCTCATCTCACTGGTGGCCGGCCCTTCCTACGGCCAGGTCTTCATTACGGATACGCACGCAGAACGCCTGCAGCACAGCTTCGAAGGTACAGGCCAGACAATACAGCTCATCAGCATTTAGGGATTTTCTGATCAGTTTTTTTTAGTTGGCTGACAGTGAAAATTTATCACCATAACAGACAAATCTAAAAATACCCAAATCAAAAAATCCCTAAATATTCGTAGCTTTGACGCCATGCGCCACGGAACAACCAGTATCGGAGATGCCCTCCGGGAATTTATGAACAAAAGCCGCCTTAAACCCCGTCTTACTGAAGTTCGTATTCAGGAGAACTGGGAGAAAATTATGGGCAAAACCATTGCGCGCTACACACAAGGCATCCAGCTGATTGAGCAAAAACTCATCATAACAACTTCGGTAGCACCCTTAAAACAGGAATTAACTTATTCCAAAGACAAGATCATCAAACTGGTGAATGAAATGTTGGGGGAAAATGTGGTAAAGGAAGTGATGATCCGATAGTGACAGTTATCAGTTGGAGGCAAACTGATGGATCAGGCGGTTGATATCAGCTATTTTGAGGCTTGTTTGCACGTTGACCATCAGAAACTCATTGTCTTCCTGGATCAGCATTACCACGTTGCCCAGTTCATCGTCCTTTCCTTTATTCAGTATGTGTACCAGAGTACCTTTGTCACGTACTTCCATCAGCGTTTCAAACTGATCTTTTGTTTGCAGCTTTTCCATAAGCGCTGCTACGTCTTCACTGCTAACATTGGCCCCCCGCGGATTTTCGATGGTATGCACCCTGAGCTTACGGACACTTTTTAAAACGGGCCTCAGCGTCTTTACATCTTCGTCATTCGGCACGAACGACATCACAAACCCCGCCAGCCGCAACGGAAAGCTCCCAACCCTAACGCTCACCACATCGGCTTTTCCCCGGTATTTGTTACGGAATTCACGCAGTGATTTGTCCTGGGCCACTAAGGTGGACGCACCGGCCAGCAGTAAGCAACCTCCTAACAATAATTTTTTCATCGTTATTTCTTTTTAAGGTTTTTGAGTTTGTCCATACCCTGGATGTTGACAGAGTTTGCGATCTGTGATATTTCATTCAGATCAATGTCTCCCACCAGGCTCATGGCCAAAAAGTCATTGGTACCGCCTACGAGCATAATCAGCTCGTTAATGTTTCCCCGGCTGTTTTCCTTTACCATAAACTTCAGATCGCTGTCTTTGTCCCTTACGGTCATCAGCTCCTCAAAGTCGCCGGTCAGGAACACAGCTGCTTCCTTGTACAGCCGTTGTCCGTCCTTCGTGTTGTCTTTAGCGAGAATGCGCAATCCTTTTAGTTTCTGTACCACCCTCATCAGGTTTTTGGCATCGGGATCGTTCATGTCCAGTTTGGAAAACATGGAGAACATTTTGGGCGTGATACTGACCAGGGTAAAATTCCGGTCGTTTTCGTACTTCTGGAAAAAGCGGTCTATGCTACTCTGCGCGAAGAGGTGCATACTGGCAAAAACCGCTACCAGCAATAAAAGTGAACGTTTCATCTTCTTCTGGATTTTATATCAGGTTTTAAAATGGGCATGTTTAATTAGTTCCTGTAATCAGGCCGGTCGCTTCGTTGAAGTAAGCCAGCTTCTGCATTTTGTCTGTTCCCTTGTTCAGGTTTCTGGCCAACAGCTGCAACGCTTTCTTCGTTTCCAGATAAGCCATCCTGGTTTCTTCCTCCTCTTTCTGCTGCTGTATTTCCGCGATACGGACCTTTACTTCCTGCCGCTGGTGTTGTTTCATGGCATAACCTATGCCGACAGCTATCAGCAATATGGCCGCGTACTTCATCCAATGGCGGAGCGGTGACAGCGGCACTATCTTAACCGCCCCGGTTTCAACCGGCATTTCTGGTCCGGGCAACCGCTCTTCCAATGCCTGTTCGTTTTCCATTTCCTCGCGGAAGAAGCCAAATAACGGGGCTGCTTCCTGCAACGGCTCCGGCATATCAGGGTGGGATTCGCTGAAAAACCGGCGTAGCAACGCCTCTTCCTCCAGGGTGGTTTCCCCTTCCCAGTACCGGTCCAGTAACGCGATGATGTGATTATAATCCATATACCTGTATGTTTTGAAGTTTCTCCCGCACCGCCTTGCGTGCCCGGTGCAGGTTGACTTTTACGTCGTTCATGTCCAGTTCCAGTATGTCAGCGATTTCCTGATAGGAATAGCCGTCCATGTCCCTTAACTGAATGATGGTCCGGTATTTCTCCGGTAACTCGTGGATGATCCGTCTTACTTTTACCATGACGTCATTTTTCTCTGCCATGGTATGGGGGCTGTGCTGGGCCGATGGTACTTCCCCTGCCCTGTCCAGTTCATCAGCAATACGGTATTTCCTTGATTTGATTTTGTCCAGCGCCAGGTTGCGCGTGATGCGCATACACCAGGCTTCCATATTCTGTAGCTCCGGCATCTTCTCCTGCTGGCTCCATACCTTCATCAGAGCATCCTGTGTAATATCCTGCGCGTCCTCTTCGTTGCCCAGCAGGCGGTATGCAAAGCGGAAAAGCTTTTGCCTGACGGGAACGACCTGGTTAAGAAATAAGTCCAATGACATGCGGGATATTGCGTTTTATAATGAGAAGACGACTCACAAAAGACGATGTTACAACATTTCTAAAAAAAAATTCCCAGGCCTTCGGGCCTGGGTCACGATATCATCATAAATAATTGGTTGTAAACAGATTATAGTTTAATACGCGGGTCTACTACCGAATACAACATATCTGCCAGAATATTGACCAGCACAAAGATGCCTGCGGTAAACAGGATAGCGCCCATGACCACCGGGAAATCAAATTTGTCGAGCGCATCTACCGTCACCTTGCCGATCCCTTTCCAGCCAAAGATGTACTCCACAAAAAAAGCGCCCGCCAGCAGTTCAGCAAACCAGCCTGTGATGGCGGTGATCACCGGGTTGAGCGCATTACGCAGCGCATGGTGCCAGATCACTACCCTGCGGGACAGCCCTTTAGCATAGGCCGTGCGGATGTAGTCCTGATGCAGCACATCTAGCATGGCGCTGCGGGTGAGCTGCACGATAATAGCCAGCGGACGAATGCCCAGGGTAAGCGCGGGCAGTATCAGGTTGCGCAGGTTCAGCACCCTGCCCCGGAAAGGATCTATATCGAACAGGCTGCCGGTCATATGCAGGCCGGTATAACCGCTGAGCACAAATCCTAACAGGTACGCCAGTACGATACCGGCAAAAAAGGAAGGCGCCGAAATACCAATCACACTGGCAAACACCGCGCTGGTGTCCATCCAGGTGTTTTGTTTGACAGCGGACAACACGCCCAGCCCTATACCGGCCACCGTGGCGAAAAGCATGGCCGCAGTGGCGAGCAATAATGTGCCCGGCAGCGCTTCTATCAGGATTTCCCATACCGGCTTCTTGCCCTGATAGGAACGGCGCAGATAAGGTGTTTTAAGCACCAGTATCTTTTCGCCTGACAGGTGGGCGAGGGTCACGTAATGCAGGTTTTCCGTTGCTTCCGCCAGTGGATGCACGCCTACGGGCGACAGATCATTAAGATAAAGCAGGAACTGCACCCCTACCGGCTGGTCGAGGTGCAGTTCTTTACGGACGTTTTCAAGAGAAGACACATCTGCCCGCTGACCGAGCGTCAGCCGGGCCGGATCGCCGGGTAATACATTGAACAGGAAAAACACCACTACCACCACGCCCAGCAGTACCAGCAACCCATATCCTGTTTTCCGGAGAAGAAAGCGTAACATAGTGTCTTACGGAATATCGTTATAATGCCATTTACTTACAATGGTGCCTTTTTTCAGTTCGATCAGGCATGGATTGGCCCTGCCAGCTGTTTTGATAGCCACGCCGTCCATCTGCACGAAAGGAAACTCCAGCCCATGCTGCTGTTTAAAAGCAGCAATCTGTTCTTTGGTAGATGCTGACACGCCATAGATCAGTATTTCCTGGTTCTTCCACTTCTGCTGCAGGGCTTTCATTTTGTTGTCCCAGCCTTCTCCGGCTTTCTCCACGTTCTGTACGAGGAACAGAAACACGGTTTTGTCTTCATTGAGGATGGCCTGGGTTTGATTAACGCCATCCGCATCTGTGAGGATGAAGTCTTTGATGGCCGGTTCAGCATTGCCTTTCTTGATCAGTTTATCTTTGCGGTCCACAAATTTCCAGGTACTGTCTGACCAGGGATAGTTGTCGGCCGTGAATTCTTTTTTCTCACCGTTTTTCTCATAGATGAAGATCATCTCGTACACATCGGGAGTGGCGCCGGGAGGAAGTTTCATCTTCTCTGAGATGTTATTGCCCACTTTATAGGGCAGGCAGTCTATAAACGGCAGATGGCGAAGGGTGTACCATTGCACGCCAAACGAAGCAATCGCCGACAACAACAGCACCAGTCCCGCTCCTTTAAACAACGGCTGTACGCTTTTGCGGTAAATGTAAATCACCAGTATCATCACCAGCAGGGCCACATCTTTCCAGAAAGTCTGTTCAGCAGTGAGTTTGATACAATCGCCGAAACAGCCGCATTCGCGGATGGTGCCACTGAAGAGCGCATAACCGGTAAGGAAGGTAAAGAACAGGATCAGCAGCAACAGCAGCACAGAGAAGACACGCATACGGTATCCTACCAGTACCGCCACGCCGGCAATGATCTCGAAAGCGTTCATGATCACTGAGAAGGCAAGGGAATAGGGCGACAGAAAAGTAAGGTGCAGCACCTCAAAGAACTCTTCCATCTTATAACTAAGGCCTAATGGATCGTTGGCTTTGATCAGGCCTGAAAAAATAAACAGCACTCCTACAATAATCCGCAATAGGTTCAGGACAACTTTCATAAAATAGTTTAATGGTTAAGCAATGAATTCTGGTTCAGGGCTGAAGCCCTGCGCTATGAACGTTCAGGGCTATCCTCACTGATCTTGATCAGTGCAAACAATGCATAGTTGATGATGTCTGTATAGTTGGCATCGATACCTTCCGAGATCAGGGTTTTACCCTGGTTACGGAGAATCTGTTTAATACGCAGCAGTTTGGTCAGAATGAGGTCCACGAAGGACTCCTGGCTCATGTCCCTCCACGCTTCGCCATAGTCGTGGTTTTTATCTTCCATTACGGCCTTTACCTGTTGAATGTATTTGCTATAGAGCTGTTCCACTTCTTCCACGGGCAAGTCCGTATAGGGGTTGCCGTTTTGTTCCATTTGAATAAGCCCGATCACACCGTAGTTGACGATCCCTTTGAATTCACCTTCGATGTTGTCTTCCACTTTCTGTACGCCTATCTCCTGCAGGTTGCGGATACGCTGCGCTTTGATAAAGATCTGGTCTACCACTGAAATGGGACGTAATACCCTCCAGGAGGTGCCATAATCTTTGGTTTTTTTGATAAAAATGTCTTTGCAGCCCGCCACCGCGGCATCGTATTGTGCTAATGTATTCATGGTCCTAAACGTAACAGTTCCTTACACCCCAAGGCGCAATCTGATAAAGATCGTAAACAAAACGTACAAATCAAAGTCCGTGATCTTTAACCATTTTGCTGCTTTGCATGTGTAATTCCTTTATTTTGCATTACTTAAATTTGTGAACAGCGATTCAGAGGGCAAAATAAAGAATAAAAACCATTAAATGCGACCACACCATATCAATACCTTACAGGAACCGTCCATCAATTGTCGGGGGCAGCTGTTATCGCTGGCCAGGCCGGTAGTGATGGGCATTATCAACGTTACAGACGATTCCTTTTATGAAGGCAGCCGGATGCATGGGCTGCACCAGGTAGTGGAGAAAGCCGGGCAACACCTGCAGGAAGGCGCTGCCATACTGGACCTGGGCGCACAAAGCACCCGTCCGGGCGCCACCATGCTGGGACCGGAAGAAGAACTCAACAGGCTCCTGCCGGCCATTCATGCTATTCTGAACCACTACCCCCAGGCCATTATTTCGATCGACACCTGGTATGCCGCCGTCGCGGAAAAGACGGTCCACGCCGGCGCCGCCATCATCAATGACATCAGCGCCGGTGACCTGGACAAGGACATGATCCCTTTGGCAGGCCGCCTGCAGGTGCCTTACATTGCGATGCATATGCAGGGCGAGCCTGCCACGATGCAACATAAACCGCAATATGAAAACGTGGTGCGCGAGGTACTGGACTATATGGCCCGCAAGCTGGCGCAATGCCGTGCCGCAGGCATCCGCGATTTTATCGCAGATCCGGGGTTTGGTTTCGGGAAAACGCTGGAACATAACTACGCCCTGATGAAGGACCTCTCCCTTTTCCATCAGATACTGGGGGTGCCGGTACTGACGGGCATCTCCCGCAAATCCATGATTTATAAACTGCTGGACATCACACCAGCGGAAGCCCTCAACGGCACCACCGTGCTCAATACCATTGCGCTGTTGCATGGCACCCATCTGCTGCGGGTACATGACGTTAAAGCAGCCGTAGAAGCAGTCAGGATCACAGAGAAAATGAAAGGCAATTAAATCTTAGTATTTTTACAACTATGAAGGAAGTAATACAATTTTATGGATATGAGTTTCGCTGGCTGAATGTTTTGGACCTGCTGATCGTAGTTTTTCTGATTATACAGTTATATCGTCTGCTGAAAGGCAGCCTGGCTTTCAATATTTTTGTCGGCCTGCTGATGGTATACGCAGCTTTCTTCCTGGTACGGGCGTTACAGATGCCTATCCTCACCAGTATCCTGCAGAACTTTATCAACGTCGGCATCATTGCCATCATTATTATATTCCAGCCCGAGATCAGGAAGTTTCTGTTGGTGCTGGGCAAAAAAACACCGTTGAGCAAAGACAGCTTTCTGACCAAACTGTTCCTGCCCGACAAGTTCAAAAGCTATAAAGACGAAGAAAATATTATCAACGAGGTGATTGTGGCCGTGAGCCATATGCAGGCCACCTTTACCGGCGCACTGATCGTGATTGCCACCACCTACCGCCTGAAGTTCGATACCGCTTCCAGCATCACCATCGACGGTAACGTCAGCGCCAAGCTCATAGAGAGCATTTTCGACAAACACAGTCCGCTGCACGACGGCGCACTGATCATTGTCGGCAATAAGATCCTGGCTGCCAAGGTGATCCTGCCTGTTTCCGAAAACCCCAACCTGCCTACGCGGGTGGGACTGCGCCACCGTTCGGCCGTGGGGATCACGGAGCACAGTGACAACCTGGCCATTATCGTTTCCGAGGAAAGAGGCACCATCGCCTATGCACAGGACGGCAACCTGGTGACGGATGTTTCGCTGGAAGACCTTAAAGTAAAACTCTACGAGGTGTTGATCGATGGTTATGCGTGAGAGAGTTAACGTAAACGGCACAACGATTTAGACCATGGACATTATATTATTTGACGGGGTCTGCAACTTATGTAATGGTAGTATCAATTTTGTGATACGGCACGACCGCCGGGGACATTTCCGGTTTGCGCCGTTACAGTCTGATGCAGCGGCCACGCTGGCAGCCACCCATCAAATAGACATCTCCCAAATGGCGTCTTTTATACTGGTACAAAACGGTAAGGCTTATACGAAAAGTACGGCCGCCCTTCGGGTAGCCAGGCAACTGCCCTTTCCGTGGAAGTTGTTATATGCCGGAATAATCTTTCCCCGCTTTATAAGGGATGGCGTGTATAATATAATTGCGCGTAACCGTTACCGTTGGTTTGGCAGGAAAGACAGCTGCATGGTCCCCACTCCTGAAATTAAGGAGCGGTTCCTGGATAAAATATAAAGATACCTGAAACAGAATATGCCCCGGGGCTTCAGCCCTGGGAACGCTACATAAAAAAAGCCTCCCGAACGGGAGGCTTTTTTTATTCACTGCCGGAGCAGGATTTATTTTTTACCAGGAACCGGAGCTGCTGCAGCAGGAGCGGCAGGCGCAGGGGTACCAGGTTTAATGTCTACCAGTTGTACATCAAATACCAGGATAGAGTTGGCAGGAATTGCCGGAGGGCTGCCCTGTAAACCGTAAGCCATTGTAGAAGGGATCAGCAGGGTAGCTTTAGTACCTTTTTTCAGGCCTTTCAGACCGGAGTCCCATCCTTTGATGACGAAGCCCTGGCCGATCGGGAATTTGATAGGCTCTAAAGGCATGCCCGGGCGCAGGGTAGAATCCTGGCTGGAGTCAAATACTTTACCGGAAGTCAGTTTACCAGTGTAGTGTACTACAACGGTATCGCCAACATTAGGAGTTCCACCGGTACCTTCCTGTTGAATAGCGATGTATACGCCGTCAGGATTTTTGGTAGCGTTGATTTTGTTTTTCTCCATGTATTCCTTGATAGCTTTCTCATCTTTTTCTTTCTGGGTAGAAGCAGAGAATTTGTTTTCTACCGCGAAAGTGATTTTCAGCTTATCACCTTTTTTACCGAAGGGAGGACGTTCGTTAACTGGCAATGAATCCCAGGGAATAACGAAGGTGGCACTGTCACCTTCATGCAGGAGCGCCAGTCCTTCCATCAGGTCGAACTTGTTCTGTGGTTTGGAAATCAGAACAGGGATTGCAGCACCAACGATTTTGCGGGACTCACCCAGAATGGAGTCGTTGATACGCTGCGTCACATTCATAAGGGCAGTATCTCCCAGCTTCAGTTGTGCTCCGCTGCCGGATTTGTGAACGATATATTCAATACCGCCTGGTGTCTTTTTAACGCCACCCGTTCCGCAGCTGGCTATCAGTAAGCCGAACGCTGCAACTAATAACTGATTGTTTCTTTTCATTTGATTGTATTAGTAGTTGATATACTTGTAACAGTTGTGCCTTATTGTAAAAGCGTTTCGTTTTCTTCCACTGCCTTGATGAACCGGTTGACTGTTTTTTCCAGGGAATCGGTGCTTCTTCCTCCGGAGGCGTTGAAATGTCCTCCTCCTTCAAAATACCTGCGGGCGAAGGTATTCACGTCAAAATTACCTTTGGAACGGAATGACAGCTTCACTTCTGAATTACGGTCGATGATCAATGCGGCCATCTTAATGCCCTGGATAGACAGCAGGAAGTTGACCAGCCCTTCTGTATCGCCGGTCTGGAGGTCGAAACGCTTCAGGTCGGAATAGGGAATGGCCAGCATAGCCGTATTATACTCATAGAACACCTCCATGCGGTTCAACAGGCTGTGCCCGAGGAAGCGGAGACGGTTCTCCAGGAAATTGTCATAGATCTCCTGGTGGATGATCTCGTGACGTAGTCCTCTGTCCATCAGGTCTGCCACCATCCGGTGAACCCGGGCGGTAGTGGACGCAAAACGGAACGAACCGGTATCTGTGACCGTACCGGCATATATGCATTGGGCAATGTCCAGGTTAATGAGCTTTTCATCGCCCAGCTTATAGATCGTTTCGTACACCAGTTGCGCCGTAGAGCTGGCCGAAGTGTCGCTTACCCCATACTCAAAGTCCGGCTGCGGTTCCAGGTGGTGATCGATCAGTATTTTGGTGCATTTAACGGCTTCCAGATGCGGCGCCATGTTCTTGGTACGGTACAAAGCGTTGAAATCGAGGCAGAAAAGCAGTTGTATATCTTTCAGTGCCTCCATCGCCTTGTCTGTAGAAGATTCAAAATCAATCACACCCTCCGCTCCTGGCATCCATTTTAAGAAGTCCGGGAAATTAGTTGGAGAAATGACCGTTACCTGGTGGCCTTTCTGAATCAGATAATGGTATAGTGCCAGTGAAGACCCCATGGCATCTGCATCCGGTTTCTGATGCATTGTGATCACCACTTTCTTCGGCGCTTCCAGTAAAGGTTTAATTTCCTCGATCGGCTTCATTAAAAAACTGTAATGTTAAGACTAATTTCTTGTCACAACCAATAATTTGTGACAGAAAATGAAGTGCGAAGATCTTTATTTGAGCCAGAATTTCAAAATTTTTTACCACTAAAGAAAATGTAATTACTTTTGCGGCCTAATCTGTAATTCGGAATAAAACAAATATGAGCAACAGAACATTTACAATGATTAAGCCTGATGCGGTAGCAAACGGGCATATTGGTGGCATCCTGAACATGATCAATGCCGCAGGTTTCCGCATCGTAGCCATGAAAATGACACAGCTGTCTGCAGCCAAAGCGGGTGAATTTTATGCAGTGCATAAAGAAAGACCTTTCTACGGCGAACTGGTAGAATTCATGAGCAGCGGCCACATTGTAGCAGCTATCCTGGAAAAAGACAATGCAGTAGAAGATTTCCGTAAACTGATCGGCGCTACCAACCCTGCCAACGCAGAAGAAGGTACCATCCGTAAAAAATACGCTGAGTCTATCGGCCGTAACGCTGTTCACGGTTCTGACTCTGATGAGAATGCTGCCATCGAAGGAGATTTCTTCTTCAGCGGCCTTGAAAAATTCTAATCTCCGTCCAACGGAAAAGCAAAAAAATAACCTGGCCAGGGGCCAGGTTATTTTTTTGTTCTTAGGCTAGAATTTTTTAAATATAAATTATTGGTTTTTAAATAATTAACCAGTATTTATTAAAGTACTAGTTTTAATAAGACGACATTTGACCAATTTCACCCGACAAAAGAGTAAAATCACTTGATTTTCAACCCTCAAATTTATACATTTCGTTCGCAAAAAGCGGTTTTTGATACCAAAAATCAATTGTTTTAATTAACTGATTTACAATAATTTAATTTCATATACTTAAACCTATCTCTTAAACAGAAGCCTGTTTTTCCATTTCCACTACCAAATCATCCTGCTGCACCATACTTCCCTCCCCTAACAGCACAGCCTTGACGCTCCCGTTTCGGGTAGCCGTTACCGTTGTTTCCATCTTCATTGCCTCGATGATAAATAACGGCATATTGGGTGTCACCACAGCTCCGGCTTCTACCAGCACCCGGGACAACCTGCCCGGCAACGGCGCCCCGATTTCCACTACGGCGTCCACCACCTTCCGGTTCTCCACTGCCACGCTCTTCACCGCATGGTCCCTCACCTGGACACGACGGGCATAACCGTTCAGCTCAAACACCACCGTCCGCATCCCGTGCTCATCGGCCGGCAACACATACAGCAGCTTCACAATGATTGTCTTGCCCTTGCTCAGCGTGATCAGTATCTCTTCCCCCTGCTTCAGCCCATAAAAAAACGCCGGCGTGGGAATAGCCTCCACGTTACCAAAGATCATCGCATGCTGATAGTACTCATCGAACACCTTCGGGAACATCTGGTAACTGAGATAGTCCAGGAACTCAGCATGCGGGTACTTCGTTTGAAAGGCTGCAAAGTCGGCCTCAAAATCCACGGGCGGTAACTGCGCATTGGGATTACCGGCTATCGGCTTTTCTCCTTTCAGCACAATCCGTTGCAGCTCAGCAGGGAAACCACCAAAAGGCACGCCCAGTTCCCCCCTGAAAAAACCTTTCACGGAAGCAGGGAAAGCCAGGTTACGCGAACCATCCAGCACATCAGCGGCTGTTAACTGATTGCTGGTCATGAACAAAGCCATATCACCCACTACCTTGGAACTGGGCGTGACTTTCACAATATCGCCAAAGAGCTGGTTCACCACGGCATAGTTCCGCTTGATCTGTTCCAGTTTATCTCCCAGCCCCAGTGACTCCGCCTGTTGCCGCAGGTTGGAATACTGTCCGCCGGGGATCTCATTTTCATATATCTGCGCTGTGCCGGCCTTCATGTCCGACTCAAACGGATAATAGAACTCCCTTACATCTTCCCAATAGTTGCTATGCTCGTTCAGCGAAGCGAGGTTCATCTTCCGCCCGCGCGGATGCCCGTCCATAATAGCCACCAACGAGTTAAGGTTGGGCTGTGACGTAAGCCCGCTGAGCGAGGCTATCGCCGTGTCCACCACATTCACCCCAGCTTCAATAGCTTTAAGGTAGGTGGCCGCCTGTATCCCGGCAGTATCGTGCGTATGCAGCACAATAGGCAGTTTCACGGCGTCACGAAGCGCGCCGATCAGGACTGACGCCGCTTCCGGCTTCAGCAGCCCGGCCATGTCCTTCACCGCCAGCATATGCGCGCCGGCGTCTTCCAGGCGGCGCGCCAGGTCTGTATAATACTGAAGGGTATATTTATTGTTATCTGCCCGCAGCACATCACCGGTATAGCTGATGGCCGCCTGCGCAATAGCGTTGGTGCGTTCCCGTACAAACCGGATACTCGGCGCCATGGCCTCTACCCAGTTGAGCGAGTCGAAAATGCGGAACACGTCGATCCCGTTCTCTGCCGCCTTTTCTATAAATGTAGCGATGAGATTTTCGGGATATGCCGAGTAGCCGACAGCGTTAGCTCCACGGAACAGCATCTGTAGCAGCATGTTGGGCATGGCTTTACGCAACAGTTGCAGCCGCCGCCACGGGCACTCATGCAGAAAACGCATGGCCACATCAAAGGTGGCCCCTCCCCATACTTCCATGGAGAATATCTCCGGATTGTTTTTGGCGTACCCTTCGGCCACGGCAAGCATGTCTTTGGTACGCACACGGGTGGCCAGCAAACTCTGGTGCGCGTCCCGGAAAGTGGTGTCTGTATAATAGACCGGCTTCTCTTCCCTCAGCCAGTGTGTAAACCCTTCCCTTCCCATTTGCTCCAGCCGGTCCTTCATGCCGGCCGGGTACGGCTGCAACGATGCATACGCCGGGATCTCAGGCGTACGGAACGTCTTGTTCTCCGCTTTGCCTTTTACGTCCGGGTGCCCGTTCACCGTCACATCAGCCAGGTACATCAGGGTTTTCGTGCCCCGGTCCCGTATCTGTGACAACTTAAACAATTCAGGGTGCTGGTCAATGAAAGCAACGGTACAGTTGCCTTTCCTGAAGACGTCATTGGTGATCACATTTTCAAGGAAACGGATATTGGTTTTCACCCCTCTGATGCGGAATTCCCGCAGCGTGCGGTGCAGGCGGCTGGAAGCGCCAGACAGCGTGCGGCCCCAGGCCGTCACCTTTACCAGCATGGAATCGAAGAAGGGCGAAATCTTTACGCCTGAGTAAGTGCTGCCTTCATCCAGCCGTATCCCAAAACCACCGGCATTGCGGTAAGCGATCACGGTGCCGTAGTCAGGCTTAAAATTGTTTTCCGGGTCTTCTGTGGTGATACGGCACTGGATGGCAAAACCGTTGAGCCGCACGTCTTCCTGGCCTTTCAGGAATATCTCGGGGTCGGACAGCCGGTGCCCCTGCGCTATCAGTATCTGCGAGCGGACGATATCGATGCCGGTCACCTCTTCGGTAACGGTATGCTCTACCTGGATACGGGGATTGACTTCTATAAAATAGATATGGTGGGACCTGTCTACCAGGAATTCCACTGTGCCTACATTGTCGAACCCTACTTTATGTGCGAGGCGCAGGGCGTACTCATATAATTTATCGCGGGTATGTTGGGGCAGATTGGGCGACGGGGCAATCTCCACCACTTTCTGGAACCGCCGTTGCACGGAGCAGTCCCGTTCATAGAGATGCACAATGTTGCCGTGCCTGTCACCCATCAGTTGTACTTCAATATGTTTAGGGTCTTCGATGAATTTCTCAATGAAGATGGTATCATCGCCGAAAGCTTTGGCTGCTTCGCTGCGCGCCTCCAGGAAAGCCCTTTCCAGGGCCGATTCTTCGGCCACCATGCGCATTCCGCGGCCACCGCCGCCGGCGGCGGCTTTCAGCATCACCGGAAAGCCTATACGTTTTGCTTCCGCTAAAACGATGCTCACATCCGTCAGTCGCACCTGGCTGTCGGCAATCAACGGTACTTCCGCCTCCCTAGCGATCACTTTTGCGGCGACCTTATCGCCCAGCTGCGCCATGACTTCCGGCGCGGGGCCGACGAAGATGATGCCTTCTTCGCGGCAACGGCGGGCGAACTGTACGTTTTCACTGAGGAAACCGTAGCCCGGATGGATGGCGTCCACCTGTTGTGTCTTCGCCAGGTTGATGATGGCTTCGATGTCCAGGTATGGCTTCAGCGGTTCATCATCGCGACCTATCTGATAGGCTTCGTCCGCTTTATAGCGATGCAGCGAATAGCGGTCTTCATACGTAAATACGGCGATAGTCCGGATGCGTAGCTCAGCGGCGGCCCTCAGTACCCGTACAGCGATTTCGCCACGGTTGGCCACCAATAGTTTGTTTATTTTTCTAAAAGCGGGGGCAGACATAATAAATGAAGGGTTGGTAGTTATAAAGACTGGTAGAATTAAAAATAGGATAAAACTTTTAACTTGCCTTCAATTATGTGGGAATCATTCCGGAAACTATTCAAAGGATATATGAAGCTGGAGCGGTCGCTGTCGGACAATTCCGTAGAGGCCTATCTGCGTGATGTAGAGAAGCTCGAGCAATATCTCCAGGCACACGGCGGCGAGAAACTGCGGCCACAGGACGTGACGCTGTCCGATCTACAAGGCTGCATACAGTGGGTGTCCAAACTGGGCATGACACCGGCCTCCCAGGCACGGACCATTTCCGGCATCAAAGCGTTTTACAAGTTCCTGCTGCTGGAAGACATGACGCAGGACGACCCGACACAACTGCTGGAAGCTCCCAAGCTGCAGCGCAAGCTGCCAGACGTGCTGAGCTTTGAAGAGATAGAAAAAATCATTGCACAGGTAGACCTCAGCACGGCCGAAGGGCACCGCAACAAAGCCATCCTCGAAACCATGTACAGCTGCGGCCTGCGTGTCAGTGAGGTCACTAATTTACAGATCACCCAGCTGCATATGGACGTAGGTTTTGTGCGGGTGGTGGGTAAGGGCAATAAAGAAAGGATGGTGCCTATCGGCCGGGACGCCATGCGGCATATTGATGTGTACCGGCGCAATGTACGTATACACCTGCCCGTTAAACACGGGGAAGAAGATACCCTGTTCCTCAACCGCCGTGGCGGGCCGCTCAGCCGTGTGATGATTTTTCTCGTGATCAAGGAACTGACCAAACTGGCAGGCATCGAAAAGAACGTGTCGCCACATACGTTCAGGCATTCTTTTGCCACGCACCTGGTGGAAGGCGGGGCCGATCTGAGGGCCGTACAACAAATGCTCGGACATGAAAGCATTTCCACCACAGAGATTTATACCCATCTGGACAGGGAATACCTGCGCGACACCCTCTCCCGTTTTCATCCCCGGTTTTAAAACAAACAGCCGCCCGAAGGCGGCTGGTACACGATAAAAAAGGGGTCAAACAAAATACTTTCCACCAGGAGTTAAAACAGCGCATTGCTCAGGTGCAATTGCTCCCGTTTCTTTCTGCTTTTTCCAGAGAGTACTTTCATATCGTTGATCCATCCCTGTATATGCCCTGATGCCCATTTGACCATAGACGAACGGTACACCAGGTTGACGCAACTGCAGGGCGGAAGGTCTTGTCTTTCCGGTGAGGCAGCATGTGATTCATTTTCCGACAACACCAGTTTGTCATTATTATATATACGGAAATACACATCCGGCCCCATATTCCGGCGTCCTTGACGGACGGGCTGTAAGGAGCCGTGGTAAAGGTCTTTCCGGGAAAAACGCAGTGTATAACGGCCATATTCATTTGTAAAAGCAGTACCGATCTTTTTGCCGGAGAGCGCATTGAATGCCTCCACCCGTAATGGTGGCTGGTCATTTCCCGTCTCCCGGCGTTGTCTGACAGTACCGGTGATCACCCAGGCGCCGGCTTCTCCCTGGATGGAGTTCCAAATGGCGGAAGGAACAACGTAGGCATAGGCCCCTATATAACCGTTAATACTGCGTTTCCAGTGTAGCACGGCTGTACACAGGTGAAAATTGCGGGGTTGCCGGATACCGGTTTTGCCGGGGAGCGTGTCCAGGCAGAGATCTAACTCCAGTGGTTCAGTAAAAAGGTGTTCCTGTTTCCACGATAGGGTGAAATTACCCTGATCGTCCAGTATAGCTTCCGCCAGCAGGCGGTCCGCTTTCATCAATACTTCTTTGGCTGACAAGGGTTGCAGGTCACTGAAAATTCCTTTGGGGTTGATGGCCGGATAACGGGTGTCCGGCAGGTAAACACGTATCCGTGCCTGCGAGAGGGGCTCGATGCAGTCGTCACAGATAAGAGCAGAGATATTTCCAATTAACAGGTAACTCATGTTTTTTAATTTTAAAGGGGGCAATGATAGAAACCCGCTGCATACTAAAAACAAACATGGTAGAAAGGCCCTAGTGCATTAATCCGATATGTGTAACAGTTAGTTCGATCCGGTTGCAGTTACAAAGATTAACAACATCAGGATGCTAAGCAAGCGTTGTAAACCTGAAAAAAATAAATGCGTATAAATACGCATTTTTAAGTGACTGTTACGCTATTTCAGTACTTCCTGTTAACCTCTTTTCAGGCACAATCCTTTTCCATGCTACATTCCCGGCCAGCAGCCGGTTTTACGGGCCGAAACGCGACTCACACAACCAATCTTGCAAACATGTAATATTGTAATAATTTTACCCCAAAACCTTAAACTACCCACAATTATGAGCGATTCTACACAAAGACCGATTCCTGCTGACGCAGGTGGTTTCATTTCCAGAGAGGAAATGGAGACATTATGTAAGAACCATGACGACGAACATGCCCAGCAGAAATCCATGGGCACGCACGTAAAGGCCATGTGTTTTGGTAAAGACAAAGTGCTGGAACTGCTGAATCAACCTGATTGTACCGCACTGAGAATTTACTATGGTCTGAAAATTGATACGGACGGTGACGGCATCAAAGAAAAGAAAATGGTGCTGGTAGCTGTTGACAGCGAAGGTAACGACATCCTTCCTCCGGCAGGCGATCCCGCTACGGGTTCCGTTGCGAAAAGCATGTCTTCAGCGCTCATTCTTGACCAGGGCCTCCCCTGCCCGACTTATTGCTCCGGCGGAGGTACCAAACCACCCACCCAATAAAGGAAAAACGTGAATCTGAATATATTCCTTGGTATATTTTACACGATGATGGGGATCGAAGCTTTGATTTTGATCCCCTTCCTGTTAAAATTCAGAACGCTGGACGCTGCCAGCAAGTGGATGTGCTACTACATCATCAGCAGCGTGGTTTTTGCTTTGGGATCTGCTATTACAGCCAATATGGGCATCAATAATATGTGGCTCTTCAGTCTGATGAACTTCCTTCAGTTTGGCATTCTTTCGTGCTTCTACTGGACTGTTATCAAGCACCCCACAGCCAAAATGATCATCACTTATCTTCCTGTACTGGTACTGATACTTTGTATTGCCGACTTCTTCAAATTTGAAGGCATTCAACATTATAACTCCATCAGTGCCGGCCTGAAATCCGCTATTATCATTGCTTATGGAGTCACCTTCTTCCTTCAGTTACTAACCGATAAGGAACTGATTGAAAACGCTATCTACATTAATACGCTGCCGGTATTCTGGTATAACTCCGGCGTCTTTATCTATTTCTGTAGTTCCTTTTTATTTTCTATCAGCTTTAACCTCATACAGGCACTGGAACCAGAAGCCACAAGATGGTCAAAAGTATCTACGGTCATCAGCGTTAGCTATATTGTTGCCATAATTACCATGTTTCTGCTGTATATTGGCCTCACAAAAACTAAACGGTTAGGGTATGCAGACAATTGATATTATTGTAATTGGTACTACAGTAATGTTAATCCTTGGAGTGATCGTGATTTTGCTCGTGATGTTCCAACAGAAACAGGTTATACAACACAAGCTACTGATCAGGGACAAAGATCTGCAACTGCAACGGGAACGACTGGTGGCTGTGTTACAGGGCCAGGAACAGGAACGCAAACGTATTGCCGAAGATCTGCACGATGAAGTAGGCGCGCAGCTGTCTGTGCTGAAACTCAGTATCGGCGGACTGATGCCGTTGCTGAAAACCGGCAACGGGGAAGCTGAAAGGCTGAAGGAAACCAAAGACTTTACGGACATTATTATACAACAACTCCGGTTCATCTCCCAAAGCCTGCACCCCCAGGCGCTGGAAAACCTTGGCCTGGCCCATGCGCTGGATTCCTTCTGCAGCCTTATGAACAAAAACAAGGCGGTAAAAATACTCTTCCGGGTAACAGACAACCCTCAGCCTGTAGACAAGGAAAAAGCACTGAACGTATACCGCGTGGTGCAGGAACTGATCAACAATATCCTGAAACATGCAGCGGCAACAGAGGTGACCATCACTTACCAGACCACCCCCTCCCTGCTGACGATCACTGTTGCAGACAACGGCAACGGGCTGCTGCTGCCTTCACTGGATGCCAACAAAAAGAAAACAGGAAGCCTGGGCCTCAAAAACATCGAGAGCCGCCTCAATATAATCGGCGGAAATATTACCTTCGCCGCGGGCGATCCAATTGGCACACTCGCTACCATTACCGTAGAAAATTATCAGGTTTAGGTACAGAATAGTGAATGGATATGTTGTTTTATTACTAAATTGCCATCCGGTTTTGTTGTACCCATATGTAACAACATGACTTCCAGTAATTTATTAACAAAAAAATAATTTATTTCTCTATAAACTGTTCACTATGGCACACATAAAAGTGGCTATTGCTGACGATCATAAGATCTTCCGCAGTGGAGTGATCAACACGCTGGTACCCTATGACAACATCCGCTTTGTATTTGAAGCGGATGATGGCCTGCACCTGTTGCAGCATATGGAACAGCAACAACCCGACGTAATTCTGATGGACCTTAAAATGCCCAACATGGACGGCATTGAGGCCACCATTAAAGTGAAGGAGAAGTACCCTGACGTGAAAGTAATTATCCTCACCATGTATGAGGACGACAACTTCATCGTTCACCTCGTGGAAAACGGCGCCAACGCCTACCTGCTGAAAAATGCAGACCCGGAAGAAATCTATGAAGCCATCTGCACGACTTATGAGAAAGGCTTCTATTTTAATGAAAACGTAAACCTGGCTTTATTAAAGAAAGTTCTACACAAAAATAAACAACAATTTAAGCCTACACTTAAAAACGAAATACAGCTCAACGACCGTGAGCAGGAAGTGCTGAAACTCATCTGCCAGGAGCTGACCACACAGGAAATATCTGAACAGATATTCCTCAGCCCACGTACTGTAGAAGGTATCCGTCAAAAGCTGCTGGAAAAACTGAACGTCAAAAACAGCGTGGGCCTGGTATTATATGCGTTCCGTAATGGACTCATCGAATAATACGCCCCTTTTCCTTTGCCACCAATTATACACTCTATATGAAAACTGTAAGGAACTTCACCGCATCAGCCGCTGCCATGCTGCTGTTATATGCCGGTGCCTCTGTAGCACAGGGTATTAAGATGCCGGCTCCGAGCCCCGGCCAGACTGTAAAACAAGACTTCGCCCTCTCCAGCGTGGAACTCAACTATTCCCGCCCCGTGAAAAAAGGCAGGGTGATCATGGGCGATATCGTTCCCTATAACAAAGTATGGAGAACAGGCGCTAACTCCCCCACCGTTATCACTTTCGGCGAAGATGTAAGCTTCGGCGGCAAACCGGTGAAAGCCGGCAAATACGGCCTGCTCACCATTCCGGGTGCACAACAGTGGACCGTTATCCTCACCAGCAGCCTGGATGTGAACAGCCCGTCGCTGTACAAACAGGAAAACGACGTAGCCCGTGTACAGGTTAAACCAGTAGCACAAGCCGCGCAGGAAAGCTTTACCATCGGTTTTGAAGATGTGAAAGAATCTTCCATGAACCTGGTGATCAGCTGGGACAAAGTAAAAGTACCTGTTGCCATCACTGCTGATATCCAGAACAAAGTGCTGGGCCAGATCGATGCTGCGATGGCTGCTCCCGGCGATAAAAAACCCTACTTCCAGTCAGCCGTTTATTACCTCGAGCACGACCTGGACATCAACAAAGCCAAAACATGGATAGATGCAGCTGCTGCCCAAAGCCCTGATGCGTTCTGGGTTTGGCATCAGAAAGCAAAAATCTACGCGAAAGCGAAAGACAAAGCTGCTGCTAAAGAAGCTGCTCTGAAATCCATAGAGCTGGCTAAAGCTGCGAAGAACGATGACTACGTAGCGCTGAACAACAAACTGCTGGCCACACTGAAATAATTTTAGTCCCGGCTATAAAATATGCGACAAAAAAATGCAGCGGATAATTTCCGCTGCATTTTTTATTCTCCCTATAGCAAAATATCAAATCGCTGTGGCCTTTTGTTTTACAAAGGGCTGTATCATGAGGGCAAATACCACAACCAGCACACATCCGATAGCATTGAGCCAGAGGAATGACACCTGTTCGGTCCCATACATAGCCAGTACAACTGCTTCCGCCGCAATGGCCCCCCAGAAAGTAGCAGTGCCTCCTACCCGTTTCAGGTAAAACGCCACCATAAAGATACCCAGCGTTACGCCGTAGAACCAGGAGCCCAGCACGTTTACCACCTCAATGAGGCTTCCCAGGCCGCTGGCAAACTGTGCTACCACAATACAAAATACGCCCCATATCAATGACCATAACTTCGACACGCGCAGGTAATGCTCCGGAGAGGCGTTACCGTTATACAGCCGTTGGTAAATATCGATCACTGTGGTAGAAGCCAGTGAGTTGAGCGCCGCCGCAATGCTCCCCCATGCTGCCAGGAAGATAATCGCGATCAACAGGCCTACCAGTCCTTTAGGCAGGTTGTTGACCACAAAATGCAGGAAGATATAGTTGGTATCGTTAGTGTCCGCAGCGGGATCGGCTTTCTTCATCAGTGAAAGCGCCTCTGCCCTGACGGCCTGGGCCTGCTCATCGGTCTGTTTCAGTACTTTTTTGGCGGTGGCCGCAGCTGCAGCGTCGTCCTGTTCCAGGGCAGCCGCCAGCTGTTTCACCTGTTGCTGCTTCTGCGTGGCCAGCTGGCCGTATTGACTTTCCAGTTGCACTAAAGCCGGTCCCTGTGCGGTATTCCGGACTCTTGCCAACTGCGCTTCGTTGAAGAAAATGGGTGCGCGGAAATAGAGATAAAACACAAACACCATCGCGCCAATCAACAAGATGAGGAACTGCATCGGCACCTTCACCAGGCCGTTCATCAGCAGGCCCATACGGCTTTCTTTTACGGACCTGGCAGTAAGGTAACGTCCTACCTGCGACTGGTCTGTCCCGAAATAGGACAAGGCAAGGAAAAAGCCGCCTATCAGGCCACTCCAGATATTGTACTTGTCCGTCCAGTTGAATTTGGTCACAATCACATTCAGCTTCTCCATTTTACCGGACACCTGCAAGGCCTGTTTAAAACCGATGTCCGCCGGCAGCAGGTGAACGACCATCCAGCCGGCGAGGAACATACCTCCGAAGATGATGGCCAGTTGCAGCGTTTGGGTATAGGCCACGGCGCGGGTACCGCCCGCCACTGTGTAAATGATCAACAGGCCGCCCATGATCATATTGGTCCAGTAGAGGTTCCAACCCAACAAGGACGACAGGATGATAGACGGGGCGCAGATACTGATCCCGGTAGACAGCCCTCTTTGTATTAAAAACAGCGAAGCCGTCAGAGTCCTGGTTTTCAGATCGAACCGTTTTTCCAGGAACTCATAGGCAGTATATACTTTCAGTTTGTGAAAGATCGGGACAAAAGTGATACACAGTACCACCATGGCCAGCGGCAGGCCGAAATAATACTGCACGAAACGCATCCCGTCAGTATAGGCCTGGCCGGGCGCCGAAATAAAGGTTATGGCACTGGCCTGTGTACCGATGATAGACAACAGCACAATATACCAGGGCATAGACTGATTGCCGAGAAAGTAGCTTTCCATACTCTGCTCTCCCCGGCTTTTCCAGACCCCGTACAATATAATGATCGCGAGAGTGGCAATCAACACCACCCAGTCTAATGAACTCATGAATATGTTTTGGTGAATAGATAGAAGAGTACGATCAGTACACCCAGCCAGGCGATCACCAGCACATACCAGTAACGCCAGGTTGGAAACAGTGGTGGCTTCTCTTCTTCCGGACCTGTAGCCATGTAGATATTTTGTTATTTAGATATTTGTTATTTCAGCATTAGTCGTCTGAACTTTTGGTCCACATGCTTCCTGTCAGCAATCCAAGGCCGATACCAATCAGCAGTCCGATGTGGACCCTCTTTATCTCAAATCCGATGAACAGTCCCAGCAGGATACACAGGATAGCTGCGATCCTTAGCCTGGGGCGGTTCTGTACGTGTTTACCAGCCATTTTGTTTTAATGTTGTTTCGCAGAAATCAGGTTCACGAACAAACGATAGGCACCCGGAACGCCTGCAGGCAACTCACGGAAAAATGCCAGCCCGGTATACACATACCTGCCTTTGCCGTATTGCGCCATGATAGTGGAGCCATCGAGCGGCGATTCGCCCTTATCGTTCATCGTAAATAATTTCTTATATGCTTTATCAATGTTTGCAGGGAAATACAAGCCTCTCTCCTGTACCCAGCCGCTGAAGTCCGCGCTGGTGATTTCATTGGGATAATGCATCACCGCATCGTCCGGCTGCAGGAAGGTCACTGCCGCGTTTTCATCTGTCACACGGTCACGGGAAAGGCTAAACGGAAATGGCCCGAGGTTGGTGGTCACCAGCGGACTGTTCACATTATACTGCACCAGCATGGTACCGCCGTTGCTGACATAGTCCATCAGGTGGCTTTGCCAGTATTTCATGCGGGGATTGGTATTGTAGGCCCTTACCCCCACGATGATGGCATCGTATTGTGACAACTGGTTACCCATGATTTCTTTCTCGCCCAGTTCTGTAACATCATATCCTACCTGGCGCAGGGAAGCTGCTACCAGATCACCGGCGCCGGGAATATACCCCAGTTTGTTGCCATTGTGTTTCAGGTCTACCGTTACCAGTCTTGCGGAAGCTTCAGGGAACAGGGTGATCAGCGGAATATGGTCATATCGGATATGCTGGATGCTCTGCGTATATTCTTTTCCGTTACAGCTCATCACTACCGTGAACGTATCTACGTGATTGGC
Organism: Chitinophaga varians; assembly: GCF_012641275.1. Taxonomy (NCBI): domain Bacteria; kingdom Pseudomonadati; phylum Bacteroidota; class Chitinophagia; order Chitinophagales; family Chitinophagaceae; genus Chitinophaga; species Chitinophaga varians. Next base: position 1,523,010 of record NZ_JABAIA010000003.1, read on the forward strand.
AGAAGTGGCCGCTATCGGATGGATGGTGAACCGCAGTTCCTGTTCATCTCCTTTTTTGTCCATACGGAAAGGCTGGCTGTTTTCCTTTACAGCGAAGCCGGCAGGCAGCCGCAGCTGTACATTGCCTGTCACCCCGTCAGCGGAAGCGGTAAGCTTCACAGGCACTGTTTGCGGTTGATTGTTGGTGAAGATATATACCTGGTTGTTCAGATTGGCGACTACCGGCGGCGCTATGACCAGCGGCTCGTATAATTCGCCTTTTACCGGATCAGTGTATTTGTATTGCAGGGGGCGTTCTATCAGGAACTCCTGTCCGCCTATCTCCAGGTAAATGCGGGCCACCAGCGGAGGGATATTCTCCGGATTGCCCACCTGCAGCGGGTCCGGGATGGCGTATGTTCCCAATGGATGGGATGCTGCGAGCCAGTAAGGCTGTGATATTTTTATGTCAGCAGGAACGGTCAGTGACTGGGAAATGCTGTTGAATTTATTGTAGTCCAGCTCCCGGGCGCCGGCGGCATCCGGTTTACCAGGCAAGTCCACTTTACGCAGCTTTACAGGGAACTGTCCGCGGTTGATCAGCTGTACGGTGGCTTCCATACCGAAGCCTGGTACTACGGAAGGCGTAGCGCTATATGCTTCCGCCCACAATCCTGTGCAGGCATAGATCAGCTGTTCCGTCTCTTTCAGCTTCTGGTTGCGCCAGTAGCCGTCGGGCAGCGCCTGTACCGCCTTGCGGATGTTCAGCAGCGCAGGGACCGATGCGGCCGGATCTTCGATATTGTAATCGTGGATGGCTTTGTCTACCATTGCGCCGACGGCCGCTCCGCCGGGGATGCGTGACCAGGAGGTATTTACGCCGTCGAGCAGTTGCTGCCGGGGCGCATCTCCTTTGATGGTCATGAAGTACTCCATGCTGGAGCCTCTTCCGGCGGGAACGCCGAAGCCCTGGCTTTTGTGCTGGGAGCGGCTTTCTGCGGCTATCTCCCCATAACCCTTTCCTAAAAGGTAGTTATAGGCGCCTACGTCTATTTTGAACTGGTCTTCCGAAATGGTGTTGGCGGAACCGAAGTTAAAGGTGTTCCACAACAGGCGTGTCGTTTTCCAGGGTTTAACGTATTTGAGTTGTTCCGGATATTGTTTGGGATCGGCGGCGGCGGTAAATGCTTCTGCCGCCAGCATGGCGGAGGCGGTATGATGGCCGTGGCCGGCGCGGCTGTCGGCCGGGAAGCGGCAGATGATCACGTCCGGCTGGAATTTGCGGATCATCCATACCACGTCGCCCAGGATTTTTTTCTTGTCCCAGATAGTGAAGGTTTCAGCGGGATTTTTAGAGAAGCCGAAGTCCTGTGCCCGGGTAAAGAACTGTTCAGCACCATCGGTGCGACGGGCGGCCAGCAGCTCTTGCGTACGGATAAGCCCCAGCAGTTCGGACTGCTCGTTGCCTACCAGGTTCTGGCCACCATCACCACGGGTGAGGGACAGGTAACCGGTCCGGTACAGTTTTTCTTTGGCCAGGTAAGCCAGCAAACGGGTGTTTTCATCATCAGGATGGGCTGCCAGGTACAACACGCTGGCCAGCGTGTCCAGCTTTTTCAGTTGCAGCTTGATATCGGCAGCATTCCATACAGGCGACGGCTGTGCCATGGCAGGGACGCCGGCCGTTATCGCTATCAGTAAAGCCAGTGCAGTGCGGATTCTTAGAAACATGTAGTAAAACGTGATTTACAGGTCGCCAAAAATAGGAATAAATTTATGCGAAGGAAGGGATTATTGGTTGAACGGCGAATAAATAAAAAAGGTCCCGGTGTGTAACCGGGACCCTACAAGCAAAAACCAACCAGCTTGCAAAAACCAATTGTCAACAAAGGCGGTTTAGATTAGTTGTATCCTTCGTTTTGCTGGTGGCGTATATTCGGATTGGCATCCAGCTCCCTTTGAGGGATGGGTAAGATTATTTTTGGACCGGGCAGTGCCACGGTGATGGTTCTGTTACTAGCCAGGTATTTTACAAAGGGTGTCCCGGTGCGGGCGAGGTCAAAAAGCCGGTGTCCTTCAAAGGCAAGCTCTTTGCGCCTTTCCAGTGCGATGGCATCCAGCAGCGCTTTCCCGCCGGCTGTTACCGGTGCCGTTCCCGGATTGGCCCGCAATACGATATTGTTGAGCGCCTGCCGGGCATCTTCCTCCCTGCCAAGGCGGGCAAGGGCTTCCGCCCGGACCAGGTACAGCTCTGCAAGCCGCATCACTTTAATGCTTTCCGAAAAATTGGTGACGTCTTTATATTTCGTGATGATATTGGCAGGATTCTCCCCGCCGTTACCAGCCCGTTTATCTCTTTTCAAAAATCCCAGGCGGACATCCTTATCGTCATATATCCCTCTTACGTCGTCCGTGGCCAGTACGTCTCCGTAGCCTGCCTGGCTGAACATAAAGCTCAGTGCGTCCGTACTGCGGTTGTCAACCGGGGTATTGATGATTTCAAAGATCGTTTCGCTGTTGCCGGTCTGGTTAAAATCGCTCACTACCTTATCTGTAGCCAGCAGGCTGTATTTACTGCTGCTGATCACCTGGCTGGCGGCGGCTTCCGCACCTTCCCAGTCGCCTTTGTAAAGCAGCACCCTCGCAAGCAAGGCCCGTGCGCTGTACAGGTTGATCCGACCTGAGCTGAATGCGGTGTTCTTACTGTCGTTGAAAAGACGGATGGACTGGCTTAGGTCTTTGATGATCTGCACGTAGGTGTCTTTCACACTGCTGCGGGATGGCGACTGTACCACGTCCACATCTGTGGTGATGGCCAGTGGGATACCCATATGCATGGCGTCCGGCGTGTAGTTATATGCCTGGGCGTACAACCGGGCGATATCAAAGAACACCAGTCCGCGCACGGCGTAAGCTTCGGCCACAATCCCCACGGCTTCGGTGCTGTCTGCGGCAGATGGCGCCAGCAGCACTGAAGGGCCTTTTTGTATGATCATGTTGGCATTGGCTACCACGGCATACAGCTGGTTCCAGGTATCGGTGATGTACTGGTCGTTGGCCGTCACGATAAACTGGTCCAGATTACGGTACCTGTTACTGTTGAGAACACTGATGTATTCATTGTCACCCCGCAGGTCGGGCAACAGTAACATGGCGCGTCCGTAATAGTTTTCATTTTGCATCAGTGAATACACCCCGTTAATGGCGGCCCTGAGGCCTGCCAGGTCTTTAATGGCATGGCGTGTTTCCGTTGCTGCCGTTGGGTCCTGGTTAAGGAAATCCTTACCGCAACCGGTGATCAGTGCAGCTATCAGGACCCAGGCAATATGTTTATATCGTTGCAACATGCGTGGTTAAAAGTTAACGTCTACTCCTACAAGAAAGGTTTTGAAAATCGGTGGCCGTTGGTCATAATCGCCTGTCACAGGCACTTCCGGATCCATCGTCAATTGCCGGTCTTTTACGTACATCCAGAGGTTATTGCCCCTGAAATACACCCTTGCTTCGGTGAGCCCTGCTTTGGACAGCCATAGCTGAGGCAGGTTATAAGCCAGCAGCAGGTCTCTTAAGCGGATAAAGCTGCCGTCGTACAGAAAGCGGGAAGAGGCCTGGTTGCTGAGGCCTGTTTGGGTACCGCCAAATACCACTTTAGGAATATTGGTGATATCTCCCGGGTGCTGCCAGCGGTTTTCATAAATCCGCCGGGAGAGCTTGGAGGAAGCGCCAAAACCGCCGCTGCCGTCCGATTCCGTAAAAGAGCCCCAGTTATCGTACACTTTGTTGCCCCAGTTATAGAAGAACTGAAAGCTGAGCTCAAAACCTTTGTAGCTGAAGTGGTTGGTAATGCCTCCATAAAATTTAGGGAGCGCACTGCCCTGATTGAACCGCTGTGCTTCGCCGTATACTTTGGTCGTTGCTGTTTTATCTGCGTTGGTATACCACAGTGCTTCACCTGTCTGCGGATCTGCGCCGGCATATCCCACGAGATAAAACTGATAGAAATCACCGCCGACTTCCCGTTTGTAGATACTCGTCATCGGGTTGTCCAGTCTTGTGATCGTATTCTTTAAGGTAGAGAAGTTAAAGTCCGTGCGCCATGAAAAAGATTCCGGGCGTGTGGGCAGTACGTTACGCGAGCTGAGAGACACTTCCCAGCCACTGTTGCGCATTTCGCCATTATTGCGGAATACTGTCGTGATCCCGTTGGTGGATGATACCGGTACGTTCAGTAACAGGCGGGAGGTTACCCGGTTGTAATATTCAACGGTACCGGATATACGATTTTTCAGTACGGAGAAATCGATACCTGCGTTGAAGGGTTTGTTCTGTTCCCATGTAAGATAGGGATTGGGGTATTGTCCTAACACATACCCCGGTTTCCCATCATAATCATTAGCCGGATTGTACAGCGACAAAGAGGCATAGTTGTCAATTGCCTGGTTTCCGTTGCTGCCGTAGCTAGCACGTAATTTTAATTCATTGATGCCGGGAATATCATGCATGAAGCCTTCTTTATAGATATTCCAGGCTACGCCGACAGACCAGAAATTGGCGCCGCGTTTCTGTGCGCCAAACCGGGAAGAGGCATCCCGTCTGATGGAGCCGGAGAGATAATATTTTTGCTGATAGTCATATCCTGCGTTAAGGAATACGCCTGTCAGGGAATTAGCAGCATTGACCGAACTAATGAATTCGGGCCTGGAGGCGTCAGCGAGTTCGCTTTTGCCGGGCAGGAAATTGGTGGCAGAAGCGTTGTTACCGGTATTCCGGGTGCGCTGTGCTTCAAATCCTGCGAAAGTATTAATGCCGTGTTGGCCCCAGCGGCGCTGGTACCGCAGAATGCTGGTGGACACCCAGTTATTCCACAGATTGTTGTTGACATAAGCCCTGCCATTGGTATTTCTGCCATCACCGAAGTTAGGCGGGTAGAAAGAGTTGCTGCGGGCGTAGTTAAGATCGAGGCTTATTTTGGATTCGAGCGACAGGCCGTCGATGATGACGTATTTGGCGCCTGCGCCGGCCAGCAGCCCATAGATAGCACCGGTCCGGGTTACTTCGTTGAGTACCGCCACCGGGTTGAAACTGGTATTGTAACTAAAATCATAAGAGCCATCAGGGTTGTAGACCCTCAGCCACGGCTGTATACGGGCGAATGACCGTACCGGGTTGGCGAGCAGTCCCACATCTCCTACTGCATTGGCTTTCTGATAGGCCAACGACAGGTTGACGTTAAAGGAGAGCCGGTCTGTAGCCTGATTGCTGAGATTGAGTTTTCCGGTCATCCGCTGATAGTCTACGCCGCGAAGCGCAGATTTGGAATCATAATAACCACCGGACACATAAAAGCGGGTTTTGTCCGTACCGCCGGCAGCGGAGAGATTAGCCTGTGTGTAGCTGCCGGAACGTGTCAATAAATTCATCCAGTTGGTATTGACGGTAGTGTCTATGCCGCGGGCCTGTAATTCGCGTATAAAGCCGGCCTCGCCACTGCCGTCATTTTTATTGTACCATCCTTCGCGCAGCAATTCAATCATCTCATGGGTATTGAGCGGATAGTTGCCTTTGGGGATGGTGAGGGTATTGACGCCCTGTTGTGCGCTGACGCTGATCCGTGTGCGTCCGGGCCGGCCGGTTTTGGTGGTGATCAGTATCACCCCGTTGGCAGCGCGGGAGCCGTAGATAGAGGCTGCGGCAGCATCTTTCAGCACGGAGATGGAGGCGATATCAGCGCTGTTGATACCGGCTAGTGAATTCACATTAAAGTCGGTGAGGTCATCTGTCACTACCGGTACACCGTCCACTACATAGAGCGGGGTGCTGCCGGCAGTGATAGAGCCTATACCACGGATACGGATACTGGGTACCGATCCGGGTTGGCCGGAACCATTCGTAGATTGAAGTCCCGGGACATTTCCTTGTAAACTTTCCTGGAAGCTGCTACGGGGGGCCTTGTCATACAACGCCGAGTTAACCATAACAGCTGAACCTGTCAAAGAACCTTTTGTTTGAACGCCATAGGCCACTACCACTACTTCATTCAGTCCTCTGGCGTCGTCCTTCAGGACGATATTCAACGTCGATCTGTTACTGATCGCTACTTTCTGTTCCTCGTATCCGATAAACGAGCAAACCAGTGTGCCCGTTGGAGGGGCCATCATCCGGAACTGCCCGTCAGTGCCGGTGGTTGCGCCTTTATTGACGCCGGCAATCCGGATGCTTACCCCTGGCAGCGCGTGACCACTGATGTCGGTCACCTGACCACTGACGATGATATCCGGGATAGCTGCCTGTGCACCGGGTACGATGGCAATAAGGCCATCGGTCAGCGGTTTGTAAGTGAGCCCGGTTCCCTGCAATATATGCCGGAGGGCTTCCTCTGCTGGTTCCTCTTTCAAGTCGATTGTAACCCGGATGTGCGCGGGTATCAGATCGTTGCGATATACGAAACGATAGTTACTTTTTTTCTCAATCAACTTTAACAGGCGTGTCAGTGGCATCTGGTCTGCCTTCACCGATATTCGTTCACTTTGCCCGAACACGTGACCTGTTATATGTAGAGAGGTAATCAGAATAATAAGGGACACCAGTTTCATTAGCAGTACAACATTTTCCTTATGTATGTGCAAAAGGATGACAAAATGTATGTTTTTTTTGCATACATTTAGGTTGTTAAAGGTCAATAAAACGACGACAGTACTACATTGCCAAGTGAAGCTAACTGCCGTTTGACTTGAACAAAAGGGTAAATGTTTGCAGCATTTGCCCTTTTTTATGCCAATGGTATCTTTTCTTTTTTGCCGAACATAAACGTGCTACTGGTTGATAAATACCTCGTTGCCTTTTACCTCGCAACGGAAAGATGATGTAACCTTCAGCGCCTCCAAAATCTGAGGCAGTGATTCATTTTTGAAAGTACCGGTAAACCGGTACGCCTTCAGCTTCTTATCCGTCAGATAAACCTTCACACCAAACCAGCGTTCCATTTTCAGTGCTACGGAGCCAAAATTTTCATTGTCGAAAACCAGCACATTATCACACCAGGCAGTTTCATTGATCAGGTCGTCCTGCCCGTTCGCCTTCACTTGTTCCATGCTGTAACCCAGTGTAGGTCTGGCATTGCCGTCCTGTGTATGTCTGATAATAAATTTCTGGTTGGGCTGCAGTTGTACCCTGTGTTGCTGGTCATCTGCCGGCACTACTTCCACTGATCCGGAGATCAGGGACGTTTCTGTTTGTTCTTCGTTGGGATACGCTTTGATATTAAAAGCAGTGCCCAATACATTGACTGCCATGCGGCTGGTCTTCACCACGAACGGGTTTTCCGCATCCCTGGCCACTTTAAAGAAGGCTTCTCCGGAGAGGAACACTTCCCGCTTTTGTTGCGTGTTCATATCACGCTGGTAGGTTATGCGGCTACCACCGTTGAGCCATACCTCTGTGCCGTCCGGCAGGGTGGCACGGGAACGGGAACCGTTCCGGGTCTGGATCTCGGCTATTTCCGCCGGCACTTTATGGGTAGTTTTGCTGCTCAGGAGGAAAACACAATACCCTGCCAGTACCACGACCAATGTGGACAAAGCCACCAATACCCCTGCCCTGCTTTTCCGGTGACGGGTAATGCCCTCCGCCAGCAATTCCGTGGCCGCCAGGTCATCGCCAAGCCGGACCATGTGTTTCTCCAGGGCCAGTTCTGTTTTCTCCGTCCATCCCGGCGCAGCTACCGGTACAGGCAAATTGCCGAGCACCGACACCTGGTACCGCATCTCCGGATATTGCACCAACAACTCCTCCAGTTCGCGCAATTCAGCCATAGTGGCCTCGCCCGATACCTTTCTTCCCAGCAATAACCAAATTCTTTCCTGTTCCATGTCGTTGTTACAAAGCATGATTGTAATAAAAGGACATGCAGATTTCCAAAATCTACTATTCCCTCACTAAATTTTTTTTTACTTTTTTTTAACGGGAGAAATGAAGGTGTATCACCTCGCTGATTTTTTTCAATGCCTGCGCCATGTGCACATCAATGGTGTTCACTGAGATATCCAGTATCTGGGCCACTTCCTTGTATTTCAGGCCGTCTTCCCGGATCAGTTTAAAGATCATTTTCCTTTTAGGTGGGAGTTGATTGATGGCCGACTCAATCTTTTTGATCATTTCGCCGGATATAAATATTTGTTCCGGTGTGGCATAACCGGCGCTGACGTCCACCTCCAGTTCATCGAGGCTGAAATGTTGTGTTCTGGATGCGCGGTTCAGATAGTTCAGCGCGATATTTTTAGCAGAGACGTACAGGTATACTCTAATGTTCTGCACCTGCAGCAGCCTTTCCCTGTTTCTCCAGATATTCAGGAACACATCGGAGGCAACTTCTTCTGCCGACTCCCATGATTTAACAATGGAGAAGGCAAACTGGCTGAGTGGTTTATAGAATAAACGAAATAAGGCCTTATAGGCCTGTTCGTCGCCCAGCGACGCAATGCGCTCCACCAGCAGTTGTATATTCGCTTCCTCCCTCAATTGGATGGCCGGTTATTTTCAGGTTGATTGAGATGCAATGGCTAAAGATAATCAGGAATTGTGAAAATCCGCTTATTTTTTGAACATAAAGTACACGGCGCCGATCAGAAAGACAAAAGAGACAAGGTAGTTCCAGCGAAGCGGTTCTTTCAGAAAGAACACGGCGAAAACGCTGAAAACAGTGAGGGTGATCACTTCCTGTATTGTCTTCAGCTGAAAGCCGTTGAACCCTTCCTGGGCTCCATAGCGGTTGGCCGGCACCATGAAACAGTATTCAAAAAAAGCGATGCCCCAACTGATCAGGATCACCTTCCACAGAGCCGTGTCCTGATGTTTAAGATGCCCGTACCAGGCGAAAGTCATAAAAGTATTGGAAACAAGTAGCAGGATAACCGTGCGCATAAATGAGTGATTATTGTTTTATGTCTTCTATAATGGAACCAGGAGTGATCATTGGTAAGATGGCATGATGCAGGAAAGTTCCTCTGAAAGTGGCAAACATCACCCCCCTTGCCGTTGAAAGCGCTGTACTGTGAAGGACTTCCACAAGATCGTCCGGCATGTCCGGCTGACCGGCGGCATTGAGCCGTACCACATCCGCAAAGTTGCTCATGGTGAAGGTACAATTGAGGGCAAGGCTTCCCAGTTGCCGGGTAATGTTTTCGTTGTGCACACCGATTTTTACGGTTACCAGTACCTGGCTTTTCTCATCATCTGCTTTGCTGGTGATATGGATATCAAAATGAAAGTTCTCAAACGGGGGATGGTCCCCTGGATAATGCAGGGAACTGTCCAGCAGGTCTATGGCCAGAAGGACGAGGTGTTGCGGCCCTGCTTTTGCCGGTGATGATCGTTTAGTCATGAGCGTAAATTGGCAATAAATTCGGATTTGGATATAGCAGTTCCTTCGTTACGGGCAGCTATGGGTATCTTGTATCTGGTCCCACAGGTATTTCCTGAACCGGAACTACGCGGCTGCAAATCCTGCATCGGCAACAACAAGGCTTGTCAGCGCACGTTTGTGGCCGGCGAAAATGAAGCATGGTTTTCTGGAATATTTCCGGAGCTGACTGTTAGCCTTACATCCCTCACGGTCCGCGGTGGCGCGGGCGTAAAGAATGTCACGACCGGCACTTCCAGCGCGATGGCTATTTCAGACAGCGTATCAATGGTAAAATTATGTGTTCCGCTTAACCAGCGGGAAATTTCAGAGGGGTTTTTGCCCATCCGGGCGGCCAGTTCCTTGTTGGACATACGTTTGCCGTCCATGACTGCGGCAATGCGGCCGGCCAGCACAAAACGTGTTTCCACCTGCAGGCTTTCCAGCGGTGTGATGCTGGCCATCACATCGGCAATAATTTTACTACTGTATTTCCTGGCGCCCTGATGTCTGTTTTCCATCTGATCTATATATTAAGTTTCCCCATAGCCGGGCTTCCTGCTCCGACCAATAAATATCCCCTGTCCGGATTTTATGGCTGATGTCGCGGGCAATCCAGGTCAACAGCTTTTCAGGGATGACCACTCCGCTTCTTCTTCCTGTTCTTGGCGTACCACCACCAATGATCAGTGCCGCCGTTCCCACCCGGTAACAATACAGCCGGAGCTTTTTCTCCGGATGGTCAAACAAAGCACAGACCCCGTCGGCAGGCCTGCCCCGTTTTACTTTAAAAAACCTGTTATGCATGCCGTAGCGGTTGCCAATATAAGAAAGATACTGGGTAATGCTTCTTATTTCTGTGGCATGCTCGCGTACATGCGCTTTAACAAAATGATCGAACAACGTCAGATTGTCGTCAGCTATCATTACAGAATAGATACCGGCCCGCTTGCCGGAGAACTGCTGCAGTTCAATAATTTCGTAATTCACGTAGATCAGTTGGGTTTAACGATGTCAGATAATGGTTGATATGGTGACAATTATTTACCTAAATAACTTAAAACACAATTTTATCCATCCGGCCCAACTCCGAAGTTTTGAAGAAAGAGCCGTTTCCGGCTCTTTTTCTGGGGCTTTAACAAACGACATGGATAAAATAAAAAATTCACTCAAATACAAATACAGGATCAAATGTAGGAAAGTTTTTCAAACTGAAAAAATATTTATTGATTTATAAATCATTTTTTAAGTTTTAATATATCAATTTCTATCAGTTAATATACTTATAACGCAATAATATCTTAAAAAGCCCTCACTTATGGGCATAAAAAAAGGGGGGCCGAAAAAGCTCCCCTGAGATCAAACCAAAATGGGTTTCCATTTTAGGATGCTATTGAATTGTTGGATGCTATACGATTTTATTGTTCCAGCTTGATTTCGCCAAGATCGGTAGCTTTACCATTTTCCACTTTTACATCCTTGATAACTGCGCTTTTGTAAGGCGATTTACCAACGATGGTGATGGTGTAAGTACCAGCTTTGGCAGCCGGAATTGCGAAAGCGCCTTGTGAAACGGCACCTTTCAGTTTTTCACTGCCGTTGTCCGCTTCTACTTCAGCAGCGCCGTCGGCAGGTGTAACTTTACCGCTGATGGAACCGCCATCTACAGTACGGAGAGAATCCATACCTTTTACGGAATCCATACGCAGGGAATCGTTACGGAAGAGTGAGTCCATTCTGGACACAGAATCAACACGGGAGAAGGAATCAACACGGGAGAAAGAATCTACGCGGGCAAAGGAATCAATGCGGGCGACAGAATCAATACCGGCAATAGAATCAATGCTGGCAATGGAATCCAGTCCCATCAGCGAATCCACCCCGATAGACAGGGAATCAAAACGCGCCACTGAGTCAACAGACATCAGTGAGTCCATCTTAACTGAAGCACTATCCAAAGACCTAACAGTCGTTGCATCAGCACTTTTAAACGAAGACATCCCTACTACCATTGCAGCTAAAGCGAGCATTCCTGTGATTGTTTTTTTCATGGCATTCAATTTTTTGTATGGTTAAAATAATGATGACAACCGTATAACCAGTTGATTGTGCATGATTTTTGTATTGTTGCACAGATCCTTTAACCGGCTGTATACTAACAATACATTCGACAATGCACTTACCATTAGTGAAAGAAATGTTAAAGACAAAAAATTCAATAAATACTGAATGCGAAGTGATTAAAATTTATCTTCGCACTGGCGGAAACAAAAGATCAAAGCATGTTGCAACTAAGTAACGACGAAATAGTAAAGGGCATCAGAAGCAGGAATAAAGTGGTGTTTGAAGCTGTCTTCAAACAGTTCGCTCCTTCTATGTATAATATTGCCTTTCGCTATGTAAAAGATGAAGATGATGCCAACGATATGGTGCAGGATGTATTCCTCAATTTGTGGAAAGGTGCGGAAAACCTGGATGAGAGGGCCCCTATTAATCATTACCTCGCCCGCGCCACCGTTAACACCTGTCTGAACCGCATCAAAAAAGAACAACGGAAAGAAGTATATGCAAAGGAGCAGTTACTGACAGCCTCTCCTGCCGAGACGTCCCATTCGAAGCTGGAGCATAAGGAGCTGGAAGCCCAGTACCGGTCGGCCCTCGACAAGCTGCCGGAACAATGTCGCCGCGTGTTTGAGATGAGCCGCCTCAAAGGCCTGTCTCCCGCGGAAATAGCGGAACAACTGAACATCTCCATTAATACTGTATATGCGCACCTGACAACCGCATTAAAAAAACTGCGGGTGGTTTTAATTAATAAGGAATAAAACAACCAGAATTTTTTTTCTTTACCACTAGTGGTAACCCATTTTCCGATTGTATAGTTAATAAGTAGCCATGAATAAGAAAACTGATATAGATATAGTGATCCGTTACCTGGAAGATCCGGACAACGAGCAGCATAAACAGCAGCTCAATGACTGGATTCAACAGGACACCGCTAATCTGGATATTTTTCTGGATATGAAAGCGATGTGGCAGGGAGATCCTCTTCCGGCAGCATCCGCCTTCGACACCCAGAACCAGTGGCTACAACTAAATGCAACCCTGGAAACCCTGCCATCCGCCACCATCAGCGCTCCTGCCGCTACCACAGCCTCCCGCAATACCCGCGTCTTTCAGATGAAAGCCCGCTACTGGTGGGCAGCTGCGGCCGTGCTCGCGATTGGCCTTACCTGGACCTGGCTGGGACCCGGCAGCTATAAAACCATTACCACCGCTCAAAACCTCGATAGCCTCCACCTTCCGGACGGCTCTATGGTATATATTAATGCACACAGCACCGTACGTTACTCCCGCACTTTTGGTAAAGACAACCGTCATATCAAAATAGACAAGGGCGAAGCCTTCTTTGACGTCGTGAAAAATGATGCCCTCCCCTTCACTGTAGACGCCCCCGATGTGGAAGTTGAAGTGCTGGGCACCGCTTTCAACGTGAAAGCAGCCAAAGCCGGCGTAAAAGTATTTGTTCAGTCCGGGAAAGTAAGTGCCGCCTATAAAAGCAATGGCTCCGGGAAAAAAGTGATCCTGACCCCAGGCCAGGAAGCCTCCCTTGCCCGCCACGGCAACACGATCGATACCCGTTTTTATAAGAAAAACAATAACATTCTCGCCTGGAAAACAAGATGCCTGACCTTCGATGACGCTCCGCTCAACGAAGTAGCAGCCGCCTTGTCCGATTTCTATAACGTACAGGTAAATATCAGCAACCAGCAACTGAATGACAAAAAACTGCTGGCCACCTTCCCCAATATGCCGCTGGAGGAAGTACTGGACATCATGCGGAAAACACTTCAAATCAACATCACCTATAAAGACAATCTGGTAGAAATCTACTAACCGGCGCCCGACCCTCTTTGCTTATGCAGCATGCTATGCTACAGGCGCCGCGCTCTCATACCAGGTCCAGGTGCGTGCCTGTTTTCTTTTTTTGCTTTGTTATCCTGGTATTTGCCGGCTCCCTGGCTGCCGCTCAAACCCCTGATGCCCAACCCAAGCGAATTTCCCTGCAATATGTGAACGTCAGCCTGAAAACTGTTATCCGGGACATCGAAAAACAAACCCGTTACACTTTCGCTATTTCCACCGACGAACTTGAAACCCGCAAAGGCGTCAGCATCCATGTGCACCATGCTGCGTTGCCAGACGTGCTGCGGCAACTGTTCCCCGTTTCCCGTTATAAAGTGGAAATCAGGGACGGACAAATCATCGTCATACCGCAAAATGCCGCACTTACTGATGTCTCCGGCGATACCAACAACCGGCCCGCCAATAACAACCGGTGGCAGGTGACAGGCACCGTCACTGACGGACTGGTACCTCTCAGCGGCGTATCGCTGCGGGAACAAGGCACCTCCAACGGCACTGCCACCAACGAAAACGGCAATTTCAAACTGGACCTCGCCTCGGGGCAGGCAGTGCTCACTGTGTCGCTGATAGGCTTTGAATCCAAAGAGATCGCCGTCCGCGACCGGCACAATTTCTCCGTCACCCTGCAGCCCGACCTGAAGAAACTCAATGAACTGGTGGTGCTCGGATATGGCCTGCAGAAGCGGGCCAACATCACCGGGGCCATTGCCCAGATAGACGGCGCCCGGCTCAAAAGCAGGCCCGTACCCAATGTGATGGCCGCGCTGCAAGGCACCGCCACAGGCCTGGTGGTCACCCGAAGCAACGGACAGCCCGGCAAAGAAGGCTTTAATATACAGGTACGCGGCGTCAACTCCGGTAATAACAACACACCTGTCATCGTTGACGGCGTGCCCGGCTCCCTCGCCGTGCTCAATCCGGACGATATTGAATCCGTTTCCATCCTCAAAGACGCCTCTGCCGCTTCCATCTATGGCGCACGCGGCGCCGGCGGCGTGGTACTGGTCACTACCCGCACCGGCAAGCCCGGCAAACTGGCGATCGATTTTAATACGCTCGCAGGCTTCGAAACGCCCATCCGGATACCACACCGGCTGCCCTCGGCCCAACAGGCCCGCATGGAAAATGAAGCTACCGTCAACGCCGGCGGCATAGCGCCATGGCAACAGGGAGAAATAGACCTGATGCAAAAAGGCAATTATTACGCAGATGACTATACGAAACCGGGATACTATCGTTATTATTACAACTTCGACCAGCTATCGCTGCTCTCCAAAAAGAAAACCGGTATACAGAATTACAACGTTTCTGTTAAAGGTGGCGACTCGTTGAACCAGTTCTCCGCCTCCTTCGGATACTTCGGCCGGCAGGGACTATTTGTGGAAGGGCCGGACAGGACACACCGCGTCAACGCCCGCTTTAACATCAACAATCGCTTCAGCAAACATATCAGCCTCGAAACACGCCTGTCTTACGCGCAAACCAACACGTTCTCCCCTTCGCAGCCGGCAGAAGGCCCGCAAGGCTTGCTGGCAGGGCTTTACAGAGGCCCGGGCAACGTCCCTGTTTTTGTACCAGGCACGCAGCACTACGCCTTTGGCGCCGCGCCTATCTATGCCATGTTGCATGATGGTGGCACCCGCGAGGAAAAAAACAACTACATCGATGCCGTCTTTACGCTGCGGACCGACAGTCTCCTTGCCAAAGGGCTCTCGCTCCGGCTCGTGTACAGTCCGCAACAACACACCCTGTATGATAACCTCGGCCGGAACAGCATCCAGCTATGGAACAAGCTGTCGCCGGTAGAAACCGTGCAGGAACACAGCCTGCTGCAAAAGAGCAAGCTACAGGGCAAGGGAGGCAACCTCCAGCTGCTGGCGGATTACGACATCAAAGCCAACAAACACAATGTTCATATACTTGGCGGCTATACGCAGGAAACATATAACACCGATCAAAATACCGCAGCGTCTTATGATCTTTCGCCGGACAATGTTAACAGTTATTATTTTAATGGCCCGCCGCAATACACCATGACCCAGTTTACCAATGGCACGCTCATGTCGTTGTTTGGCAAGATCAACTATAATTATGACAACCGTTATCTGCTGGAAGCCAATTTGATTGGCGGCCGCCTGTCGCAGCGCAGCAGCGCTTTTCCGGCGATGAAACAATGGCAGGCCTTCCCTTCGTTTTCTGCCGGATGGCGGCTGAATAACGAAGAATGGTTTTACCGTGCCTTTCATTTCTTCAATGAATTTAAACTGCGCTGGTCTTGGGGAAGATTGGGAAATGTCAACAGCTGGAACAGCATTGACAATGATGAAAGGCTCAGCACTTTTACTTTTGGTTACAATAATCCCTTCTCTCCTTTTGTCTACAAAAATCCTATTCCCCAGGCATCAGGATGGGAAAATATTTCCACTTACAACTACGGTTGGGACGCTACCCTTTTCCGCGGCAGGCTCACGCTCTCTGCAGATTATTTTGTGAAACATAACCGCGACATGCGCATACCGGTACAGCTGCCCTCTACTGCCGGCGCATGGCCGCTTCGCTTCAATACCGGAGAAATGAGGTCATGGGGCTGGGAAGTGAACGCCGGCTGGCGAAGCAGCCATGGGCCTTTCACCTGGTACCTCAACGCCAACCTGTTCAACAACCAGACGAAAGTGCTGCGCAACGATGGCGTAACTCCACAAGCAGGCTGGAATGTAGGCATCGCCGGTTACCCCTATGCATCGTTGTTTGGTTATATCTCAGATGGTTATTTCCAGACAAAGGCGGAAGTTCAGCAACACGCCTTCCAAAGCGCCAATACCGGCCCCGGTGATATCAAATACCGGGATGTCAACGGGGACCATCAAATTGACGGCCGTGACCTTGTATACCTGGGCAGCACAGATCCGCAGCTGGCCTATGGCATTGATGCAGGCTTCTCCTGGAAAGGCCTTGAATTCTCGATTTTCTTCCAGGGTGTCAGCGACCGTAAGGTAATGCCTGATCCCCGCTATAATATTCCTTTTGTCAATGGCGGGCAGCAGCCGTGGGACATCAACCAGGACTACTGGACACCAGACCGTCCAAATGCACTGTTCCCCCGCCTCTATCTGCACGATGAACAGAATACCGCTCCTTCCAGCCATTGGGTGATGAATGGCGCTTATATCCGTTTGAAAAACCTGCAGCTGGGCTATAACCTGCCCGCCGCCTGGTTAAAACGCATTCCTGTTAAAAACCTGCGTCTTTACTTCTCCGGACAGGACCTCTGGGAAAGCACAAAGATGAAGATCCGTTACTATGACCCGGAACAGGCAGGTGGCTATATCGGTAACGCCTATCCGTTTTTCAGGTCATATACGATTGGATTGAATGCCTCCTTTTAATGGGGACCGACATAAAAATAAACAGGCCGTCTCTTCAGCGAGAGACGGCCTGTTTATTTTCAGTCAATATAGTTCGTGTTATACCAGTTCTTGTTTTTTGCCTGCCAGCAGGTACAGGGCGGCCATTCTCACAGCCACGCCGTTTTCCACCTGGTCGAGGATGATGGACTGACCGGAATCTGCCACATCGGAATCCAGTTCCACGCCGCGGTTGATCGGGCCGGGGTGCATGATCAGGATTTCCTTGTTGAGACTGTCCAGCAGCTGGCGATTAACACCGTAGGCCAGTGAATATTCGCGGAGGGAAGAGAACAGCGGCGTGTTCTGTCTTTCCAGCTGAATACGGAGCACATTGGCCACATCGCACCATTGCAGCGCTTCGCGGATATTGTAGCTCACGTTCACGCCGAGGGCGGCAGCCATATGTTTGGGAATGAGTGTAGGCGGACCTACCACGGTCACTTCAGCACCGAGTTTTTTCAGGCAGTAAATATTGGACAGCGCCACGCGGGAGTGCATAATATCGCCGCAGATGGCGACCTTCTTACCTTCCACCGTACCGAGCTTTTCCCGAATGGAAAAAGCGTCCAGCAGCGCCTGTGTGGGATGTTCGTTGATACCGTCGCCGGCATTCAGGATGGGCACCTGGATATGGCGCGACAGGAAATGCGGCGCACCGCTGGCCGAATGGCGCATCACCACCACGTCCACTTTCATGGACAGGATGTTGTTGACCGTATCGATCAGCGTCTCTCCTTTTGACACCGAGGAACCGGAAGCGGAGAAATTGATAGTATCTGCGCCCAGCCTCTTTTCCGCCAGTTCAAAAGAAATGCGGGTACGGGTTGAGTTCTCAAAAAATAAATTAACGATGGTAGTATCGCGCAGCGTGGGAACTTTTTTAATCGGCCTTTGTAAAACCTCCTTAAACTGGTCGGCGGTTTGAAAAATAAGTTCTATATCCTGGCGCTGCAGATCGCGAATTCCGAGTAAGTGTTTTACAGAAAGTGACATTAATGTGCAAATATAAAGGGTGAAATCTGAATTGAAAAATCCGGTTTATGTTAATCAACCAGAATAACTTCATCTTTCCCATCTCTTTGCTCCCATAATACCCTTACTTTCTGAGAAATAAGAGCATCGATGGTGCGCCCGGTATAATCGGGCTGAATGGGCAGCTGACGGCTGAAACGGCGGTCTATCAACGCCAGAAGTTCTACCGAAGCCGGCCTGCCGAAGTCGAGCATGGCATCCAGTGCCGAACGGATGGTCCGGCCTGTATACAACACGTCGTCTATCAGCACCACCTTTTTATTTTCTATGGAGAAATTAATGTTGGTCTCGCTGGGCACATGCAAAGTTTTGCCTTTGTTGTAATCGTCCCTGTAAAATGTAATATCCAGTTTGCCGTAATGGATAATGGTGCCGGGCAACAGCTTCTTCAGTGTTTCATAAATCCTGTCCCCAAGATAGATGCCGCGTGGCTGCAACCCTATCAGTACCGTGTTTTCAAACTGCAAATGATTCTCGATCAGCTGATGGCAAAGTCTGTCTATCGTAATAGCCAGCTGTTTACCGTTTAGTATGGTTTTCAAAACAATACGCTTTTAAGTGCCAAAAATACGGATTAATGCCACACATAAAAAGATGAAAATCATAAAGCAGCTGGATAAATATCACTGACTTTCATTTTTCAGTAGGGATAATTCGATTATATAGCAGGAAATTAATATTTAACAGTGTAGTCTTTGGTATTAACTTTCACTTCTAAAACAACAGCGGGAAATTAGTTGCGCTAATTTCCCGCTATCTGTCGTACTTTAGTCGTACCAAAATATTGGTATGAAAACACTCAAGTTAATCATTGCTATGGCCGCCTTCCTTCAATTCTGGGGTTCTTCTTCCCAGGCCCAAATCAAAGTCGGGGACAAAATCCCGGCTTTCAGCCTGCAGGACCAAAACGGGAAAACCTTCGACGTCAGCACCGTACTGGGCAAGCAGCCGCTTGTCATCTACTTCTATCCGAAAGATGAAACCAGTGTGTGTACCAAAGAGGCTTGTTCTTTCCGGGATTCCTATCAGGATTTCCAGCATTACGGCGCCATGGTGATCGGTATCAGCTCCGACAATGTGGCTTCCCACAGAAGTTTTGCCACCCATCATAATCTCCCCTTCACTTTACTCAGTGATCCTAAAAATGAAGTACGCAAACTGTTTGGTGTGCCTAAAACCTTTGTCATTCCCGGGCGTGTGACTTACGTGGTAGATAAAAAGGGTATTGTGGTGCATGAATTCAACAGCCTGCGCGACGGGGAAAAACATGTGACAGAATCACTGGAGGCGTTGCGTAAGATGTAATTATTGACCTCCGATGAGGCCCCGGTCAAAGCTTGCGCAAATCGCGAAACGAGGCTATTTCCTCTTTCAGCTGGAACAATTGTATGCTCCAGATCAGCCCCTGTACAAGCGTATAGGCCGTGAGTGCAAGGAAAACAGACAGTTGGCTGACGTTGCCCAGTTTATCGGCCATCAGTAATATTCTAACCAGGAAAACGGCGGCAAGGCCAAGGAATATAAGCACCTTGGTGCCTTTCTTCTTCAGTTGCCGGGTGAAATAACCATCATAAGCCTGACTGGCTTCCCGTGCTGCTTCCTGCGGCACATAGCCACCGGCGATCAGTCGCTGTTCCAGATCGGCCACCCGCCATTGTTTATGATGTTCCGAGAAATACTGTTGTACGATAGTGCTGCCTGCTTCTTTTCCTGTCTCCATGTCTTGTCATTAATTTCAGTTACAAAATAAGTAAAAGGCGATGAATAAATATTCATCGCCTTTTTGTTTATCATGAACATTTGATGTCCTTATGCTTCTTTCAGGAACGGGTACCGGTAGTCGGTAGCCGGAACGAAAGTTTCCTTGATGCTTCTGGCGCTTAACCAACGGTAGAGGTTCAGCATAGAACCGGCTTTGTCGTTGGTACCGGAAGCGCGGGCGCCGCCGAAAGGCTGCTGGCCTACTACGGCACCGGTAGGTTTGTCGTTGATGTAGAAATTACCGGCGCTGTTCACCAGTTTCCTGGTAGCCAGTTCCACTGCATAACGGTCCTGCGCGATGATAGCGCCGGTGAGCGCGTACTCGGAGGTGCTGTCTACGGTGCGGATAATGTCTTCGAACTTCTCGCCGTCGTACACGTGGATCGTTAATACGGGGCCGAAGATTTCTTCGCACATGGTCACGTAGTTAGGATCGGTGGTTTCGATGACGGTAGGCTCGATGAAGTAACCTTCCGTTTTGTTGTAGTTGCCGCCGGCAATGATTTTAGCCTTCGGATCATTTTTCGCGTTGTCGATGTAGGTAGCGATCTTATCGAAAGAACGTTCATCTATCACCGCGTTGATGAAGTTGCTGAAGTCTTCTGTGGTGCCCATTTTCATGGTTTTCAGTTCAGCAACCAGTTTGGATTTTATCTGGTCAGCAAGATTGTTTGGTATGTATGCGCGGGAGGCGGCAGAACATTTCTGGCCCTGGTATTCGAAGGCGCCGCGGGCGAGTGCGGTCACGGCGGTGTCCACATCGGCTGATTTATGGATCAGGACGAAGTCTTTACCACCGGTTTCACCTACGATACGCGGATAAGTTTTGTATTTGTGGATGTTTTCACCGATTGTTTTCCACATGGTCTGGAATACGCCGGTGGAGCCGGTGAAGTGGATACCGGCGAAATGCGGGTCTGCGAAGCAGATATCGCCGATCAGCGGGCCGCCGGCGTATACGAGGTTGATAACGCCTTCAGGCAGACCGGCTTCGATCATGATTTTCATGAATACGCTGGCGGCGAACACCTGTGTGTTCGCGGGTTTCCATACCACTACGTTACCGCACATGGCAGCAGAAGTAGGCAGGTTACCGGCGATAGCGCTGAAGTTAAAAGGCGTAACGGCCAGTACGAAACCTTCGAGCGGGCGGTATTCCACGCGGTTGTGTGTCAGCGGGGCGCTCACCGGTTGCTGACGGTATATTTCACTCAGGAAGTGTACGTTGTAGCGGAGGAAGTCGATCAGTTCGCAGGCGCTGTCGATCTCAGCCTGATAGGCATTTTTACTTTGGCCCAGCATGGTGGCCGCGTTCATGTGGTAGCGGTATTTGGTGGCGATCAGGTCGGCAGCGCGCAGGAAGATGCCGGCACGTGTTTCCCAGTCCATGTTTGCCCATTTCTCGCGAGCTTCCAGTGCGGCAGTGATAGCTGCTTTTACGTGAGAAGCATCGCCCTGGTGAAAATGACCCAACTTGTGCTTGATTTCATGCGGCGGGCGCAGGTCTACCGTATTACCGGTACGAACTTCCTTGCCACCGATATACATCGGAATATCTGCCACTTCAGCTTTAAATGCCGCCAATTGCTTTTTCAGCGCAGCTCTTTCCGGGGAACCGGGCGCATAACTCAACACGGGCTCGTTAGCAGGTGCTGCGTATTGAAAATATCCTGTATTCATTTCCTCAGATTTTGTTGGTGTATCTATTAACAAAAAAAGTTTCCGCTGCAAATTTACGGTCAAATTTGCAGCAGAAACCTATTAATTATTTACCTATAATTATCAATTATTGTCCTCTTCCTTCTGCATCATCAGGTAAGCCTTGATAAATCCGTTCAGCTCACCGTCCATCACAGGGCCTACGTTACCTACTTCATAGTCGGTGCGGTGGTCCTTGATCATTTTGTAAGGATGGAACACATAGGAACGTATCTGGGAACCCCATTCGATCTTACGCTTATTGGCGTTGGCAGCGTTTTTCAGCTCCTCGCGTTTTCTGAGTTCCTCTTCGTACAGGCGTGATTTCAGCATGGTGAGCGCTTTTTCGCGGTTCTCACCCTGTGTACGTGCCTGTTGGCATTCGATAATAATGCCGGAAGGGACGTGTTTCAGACGCACGGCTGTTTCCACCTTGTTTACGTTCTGTCCGCCTTTACCACCGGAACGGTAGAATTCCCATTCCAGGTCGGCAGGATTGACCGCGATCTCGATCGTGTCGTTCACTAACGGGTACACATATACGGAAGCAAAAGAGGTATGCCTGCGGGCGTTGGAGTCGAAAGGGGAAATACGTACCAGCCGGTGTACACCGCTTTCCGCTTTCAGGTGCCCATAGGCGAAATCGCCGTCGAACTCCAGGGTAGCTGATTTGATACCGGCGCCATCTCCGTACTGCGTGTCAATTTCCGAAACTTTCCATCCCTGTTTTTCGCCATACATGCGGTACATACGCAGCAGCATTTCAGCCCAGTCCTGGCTTTCGGTGCCGCCGGCTCCCGAGTTAATGGTCAATACCGCCGGCATCTCATCTTCCGGCTGGTTCAGGGTGGATTTGAATTCAAGGTCTTCCAAAGCGGTCAATGCAGTGTTGTAGGCCTGCTCCACCTCTTCTTCCGTAGCCTCTCCTTCTTTAAAGAAATCATTGAGCACGCTGGAGTCTTCGATAGAAGTCTGTACGTTATCGTAGAGGTCAACCCAATATTTGTTTACCTTGATTTCCTTCAGGATTGAGGTAGCTCTGGCGTTATCATCCCAGAATCCGGGGGCCAGGCTCAGTTGTTTGTCATTTTCTATTTTAGCTATTCGGTCAGGGACGTTAAAGAAAACCTCCCAGGACATAAAGACGGTCCCTCATAGCTTTAAGTTGCTCTGCTGTCATAGCGGGCAAATGTATATAAAAATGTGCAATTCTGCTAATATCATCTCAATTCGATTATAGGCTGCTGCGATCCTTTAACATAGCTTTAGCATAATTTTTGCAGCTGGAGCGGGAATCCACATCGGTAATATTTTAAAATAATATTAAAAAAAGTTCCTATTGCAATGATGGCCTCCCATGAAACCCTTCACTATAAAAACAAGTCGATATTCAATACCCTTGCTTTTTTGCTGATGATAGCCACCAATGCGCTGGCATGGCTCCTGCCTATCAACGGCAAACAAACCGGGGAGATATCCGATGAATACCCCCACATCTTCACGCCACCGGGTTTCACTTTTTCCATTTGGAGCCTTATCTACCTGTCGTTACTTTGTTTTGTGATCTATCAGCTATGGCTGGCTTTCTCGGGCAAACGTCCGGACGTACTGGCCCGTGTAATGGGCGCCGTCAAGGAGTGGTTCCTCATCAGCTGCGTGGTAAACGCCACCTGGCTGTTTGCCTGGCATTATGAACTGATCCCTGTCACCGTCGGACTCATACTGATTTTACTCGCTTCGCTTTTTATCATTCATGTGAACATCGGCATTGGCCGCACTACGGCCAGCATGCCTGAAAAGCTGTTCATCCATGTGCCTTTCAGTATTTACCTGGGATGGATCAGCATTGCCACCCTCGCCAATATCACGACCCTGCTGGTATATGCGGGATGGACCGGCAGCGTCACCTTCCAGGTATGGTGGACCATCAGCATGATTGCCGTGGGCACACTGATCAGCATACTGATGGTGTTGCGGCGTAACAATATCCTGCACGCACTGGTGGCAGTATGGGCGTTCTACGGCATCCTGGTCAAACGAAGAGAAGCCGGTGTGACAGAACAACAACCGGTTATTCATTGTTGTGTGATTGCCATTGGTATTATCGCGATCGCTATTTCCTGGCATTTGTACAGGAAACCACGATCATAAAAAGTAAAATATTATTTTTGAGGCGCAATTAACTAAAGCTATTATATGTTTCCATCTACCAGTCCAGTGGCCACCAAAGCGTGGCAGGCATTATCAAAACATGCCGATGAAATGAAAAAGGTACAAATGCGTGCCTTGTTTATGGAAGACCAGGAACGTTTTAAAACGTTTTCGCTTCAACTGGAAGACACCCTGTTCGACTATTCCAAGAACCTGATCACTGAAGATACCCGCAGCCTGCTGCTTTCACTGGCAGATGAGTGCGGGGTGAACACCGCTATCAAGGCCATGTTCGGCGCCGAAAAGATCAACGTTACGGAGAACCGTGCCGTGCTGCATACCGCACTGCGCAACTTCTCCGGCAAACCAGTTATGCTCGACGGCCGTGACGTGATGCCAGACGTACTGGGCGTGCTCAACAAAATGGACCACATCTGCCGGCAGATACATTCCGGTGAGTGGAAAGGATACACGGGAAAGCCTATACGTTATATCGTTAACATCGGCATCGGCGGCTCCGACCTCGGCCCGGTGATGGTGACAGAAGCACTGAAACCTTACTGGAAGCCAGGCATACAGCCTCACTTTGTGTCTAACGTGGACGGCACCCATATCGTGGAAACACTGAAACAAGTGACTCCCGAGGAAACGCTTTTCCTCATTGCGTCCAAAACGTTCACCACACAGGAAACCATGACCAACGCGCACACTGCGCGCAACTGGTTCCTCGAACATGCCAAAGACGAAAAATTTGTTGCCAAACATTTTGTGGCGTTATCTACCAACGAGAAAGCCGTGACTGCCTTCGGCATCGATCCCAACAACATGTTTGAGTTCTGGGATTGGGTAGGCGGCCGTTATTCCCTGTGGTCCGCTATTGGTTTGTCCATTGCGCTGACCATCGGTTATGAGCATTTCATTGAACTGCTCAATGGCGCACATGCGGCGGACAACCACTTCACACAAACACCTTTGGACCGTAACATACCGGCTATCATGGCGCTGGTTGGCCTTTGGAACGGCAACTTCCTTGGTGCGGCCACGGAAGCCATCCTGCCTTACGACCAGTACATGCACCGCTTCGCTGCCTACTTCCAGCAGGGCAATATGGAAAGCAACGGCAAACATGTGGACCGCAACGGTCAACCCGTGCAGTATGAAACCGGCCCGATCGTTTGGGGTGAACCCGGTACCAACGGCCAACATGCGTTCTATCAGCTGATACACCAGGGTACCCGGCTTATTCCATGCGATTTTATCGCACCGGCCATCAGCCACAATCCTATCGGCGACCATCACGTAAAACTGCTGTCTAACTTCTTCGCACAAACGGAGGCGCTCATGAACGGCAAAACGGAAGCGGAAGTGCGGGCGGAACTGCAACAGGCCAATACATCAGCAGAAGAGATCAAACGGGTACTGCCCTATAAGGTATTCACCGGCAACCGTCCGTCCAACTCTTTCCTGCTGAAGGAAATCACGCCGCGTTCCCTCGGTATGCTGATCGCTTTCTACGAACACAAGATTTTCGTGCAGGGTGTTATCTGGAATATCTACAGCTTCGATCAGTGGGGTGTGGAACTGGGTAAACAACTGGCCGGCAAAATTCTTCCGGAGCTGCAAAACGACGACTATGTGTCTAACCATGACGCCAGTACGAACGGACTGATCAATGCGTTCAAAGCCATGAGAAAACAGTAATACAAGGCTATACATAAAAGAGAATCGCCCACTGAACATTCAGTGGGCGATTCTTTTATAACTTAATACGACGGTGATTCCTGCGTTAGTTATTGGTTAATTCATCAGGGGAATCACATTTACCATTTGTCTACCTCGTCAGCGCTATGTGAAGCCGGGGCGGACGCCGCAATCGGAGCAACAGTGGCAGCTACTTCTGCGGTACGGGTCACCTCAGTATCGCCGTCTGTTTCCTCCTGGTCTTCCTGCACATAATCGTGATTGTAGGCATCAAAATCAAAATCGGGCATCAACTCAGTTTTAACGTAGTTGATGGTTTCGGTCAGCGCATTCAGGAACTTGTTGAAGTCCTCCTTGTACAGGAACACTTTGTGCCTGTCGTAGCCGTTGTCATTAAAACGTTTCTTACTTTCTGTAATGGTCAGAAAGTAATCATTTCCCCGAGTGGTCTTTACATCAAAGAAGTACGTCCTTCTTTTGCCCGCTTTCAATCGTTTAGAAAAGATGCTATCATTGTTTCTTTCCTGTTGATTGGTGTTTTCGTACGCCACAGTTGATAGATTTAAGTGTTAACGAATCAAATCCTGTTACAATAAGGAACAAATATACTATTGTTTTACAAATATCAAAATATTTTTAAATGATTTTGAAAAATCATAAAACAACCCTGTAACAGGCCGTGGCAGAGCTTATACAAGACCGTGATTGTTATTCAGTTACACTTTCTTCATCGCCGGATTGCTGTCTTGCGTACAGTTCAGCATAGTAACCATTCAATGATAATAATTCCTCATGTGTTCCCTCTTCCACAATCCTGCCTTCGTCCAACACAATGATCTTGTCAAACTCAAACAGGGAGAAGATCCTGTGGGTAATAATGATAGCTGTTTTGTTCTTCAGGTAGGCGTACAGGTTACCAATGATCTCTTTTTCCGTACGGGCGTCTACGGCAGAGAGACAGTCATCAAAAATCATGATATCCGGGTCTTTAATGAGCGCCCTGGCAATGGATATACGTTGTTTCTGCCCGCCGCTGAGGGTAACGCCCCGCTCCCCTATTTCTGTATCAAACCCTTCGTTGAACCCAAGGATGTCCTTCTCTACCGAAGCCTGCCGGGCCGCTTGTTGCACTGCCTGCAAACTGGCCGCAGGGTCACCAAAACGGATATTGTTGGCAATGGAGTCTGAGAAAAGGAACACGTCCTGCGGCACATAACTGATCTGGCTGCGGAGCTGCTCCAGGTGCATATAACGGACGTCATTCGTGTCCATCATCACACGGCCATGCTGCGGATCGTACATCCGTATCAGCAACTGCGCCAGCGTGCTCTTGCCTGAACCGGTACGGCCAATGACCGCCACTTTCTGGCCCGGCGCAATATGCAGATTGATATCCTTCAGCGCTGTAATACCGGTATGGGGATAGGTGAAGGTAACACCTTCCAGCCGCACTGCGCCTTCCAGCTGCACGGTATGCGCACCAGGCTCGTCTTTGATGTCCGGCTCTATTCTCAGGAATTCGTTTATCCGTTGCTGTGAGGCAGCCGCACGCTGCACCATCGTTGCCACCAGGCCTATTGACAGGAAGGGGAACATCAGCATGTTCACATAGATCACAAACTCAGCGAGGTTGCCCACGGTGATATTTCCTGCTATTACCTGGTAACCGCCAATGAAAATAGTGAGTATGACACTTAGCCCGATCATCAGCGCCATGATAGGCTGAAACAACGCATCTGTTTTCGCAAGACTGATAGAACTGAGCTTGTAGGCTTCACTGGCGCTTTCGAAGTGCCGTCCGCTGGCATCTTCCTGTACGTATGATTTGATCACCCGGATGCCGGAGTAAGACTCCTGCGCAATGGACGTTATGTTGGATAATTCCGCCTGTATCCTTTCGCTTTTACGGTGGATGATTTTGTTGACATAATAAATCGTCAGTGCCAGGAAAGGCAGCGGAGACAAGGTATACAAGGTCAACAGCGGATTTACTTCCAGCATCAGGTACACGATGATAACGATCAGGAACAAGGTGCGGGAGGCGTACATGATGGCCGGGCCAACGTACATGCGTACACGGGAAACGTCTTCCGTGATACGGCTCATCAGGTCGCCGGTACGGTGCATCTTAAAAAAGTTAAGGTCCAGCTTCTGATAATGCTGGTAAATTTCGTTCTTCAGGTCATACTCAATATGCCGGCTCATCACGATGAGCGTTTGCCGCTGCAGGAAAAGGAAAAAGCCGCTCAGCAAGGCAAATATCAAAATGCTCACGCCATAAAATGCGAGGATACGGGAGAAGTCGGCCCGGAAAGCGCTTTTCAGGCTGGTGTCGCTTAACAGGCGGTATTCGTCAAGATTATGCGACAACAGGTCAAAGATCTGCCGGACCATGATAGGCTGAAAGACACTGAAGACAATCGATATGGCCGTAAACAGCAACCCCAGTATAAGGCGCCATTTGTTGGACACGAAGTATTTATTAAGCGCAGCTAGATGTTTCAATCGGAATGTTTTGACACAAAAATAAGCCAAAGTAGCTTACGAAAAAGAGCGGAGATCAAAGCTCATGCTCTGACCTCCGCTCTTGCATATTTTAATCCTACTGATTACAGTTGTTTCAGCGCTTCCACGATTTTCGCTTCAGCTGCTTCCGGCGCCACGTCTTCCTTTACGAATTTGCGGCCGGTGATGTTTTCGAACAGTTCGATGTAACGCTCGCTCACGCTGTTAACGAATTCGTCGGTCATTTCTGGTACCTTTTGACCGTCTTTGCCCTGGAATCCGTTTTCCATCAGCCACTCGCGCACAAACTCCTTGCTCAGTTGTTTCTGCTGTTTGCCGGCTTTCTGGTTTTCTTCATAACCGGCTGCATAGAAGTAACGGGAAGAGTCCGGCGTGTGAATTTCGTCGATCACGTAGATAGTATCGCCGATTTTACCGAATTCATACTTGGTATCTACGAGGATCAGGCCGCGTTTTGCCGCCAGTTCCTTACCTCTTGCAAACAGGGCAAGGGCATATTTTTCCAGTTGCTCGTAGTCTTCCTTGCCCACCAATCCCCGTGCGATGATTTCCTCACGGGAAATATCTTCATCATGACCTTCGTGCGCTTTGGTGGTAGGTGTAATGATCGGCTGAGGGAAAAAATCATTTTCTTTCAGCCCTTCCGGCATTGTAACGCCGCAGAGTACACGCTGACCTGTTTTGTAAGTTCTCCAGGCATGGCCGGTGAGGTTGCCGCGCACCACCATTTCCACAGGGAACGTTTCGCATTTCAAACCTATAGTTACATTAGGCAGCGGGGTAGATTTCACCCAGTTAGGCACGATATCTTTAGTAGCTTCCAGCATAATGGCGGCCACCTGGTTCAGCACCTGTCCTTTGTAAGGAATAGGGCGGGGCAAAACCACATCGAACGCAGAGATACGATCGCTTACTGCCATTACCATGAACTTGTCCCCGATGGTGTACACATCACGAACTTTCCCTTTGTAGAAGGCGGTCTGACCCGGGAATTTGAAATTCGAATCTAACATGAATTATGAAATTAAAAATGAATTATCGGTGATTTGCGAGCAAAAGTAAATCACGGATCGCATGATTTCAATTTTTTTTCACTATTCATTTCGGGGAAGATGCTAACTGTTGCCCGTTACCGGCATATGGCCTCAATAAACTGATGATGATTTCATTCTCGGGATACTGTGTCAGGTGAGGCCTCAGTTGTTCGGCATCCGTTGTTTGCAGGTGCACCGGCACATACCCCATGCCATAGAAGCGGCCTTTCTCCATGAGGATGCAGCTTTGTTCTTCGCTGTTGCGGCCTTTGTCCATGATCACCACGGAGGGCTGCTGCTCCTGCAGGAAGGCGATCGCCGCTTTTACGCGCTGGTTATATACTTCCGGCGCTTCTGCTTTCTCACAGGCGCCATGACAGGTGGCTGCTGTTTTCCCGGCACAGGTGCCACCGCCCTTTTGCAGGAAACACAATTTGGGGCACAGCTCAAACTGCCGGATCAGCGCCCTGAGCAGCCGGTGCCCGTCGATCAACAGGTTAAAGGCATGTACCGGATGACTGAACTTGCGCTTTTTTTCGATAGCGAGGCGCAGGTATCCTTCCTGGTCTTCAAAAAGATAAAAACCATAACGGAATTCCACTCTCTTCTGTGCCGCGTTAAAAGCAGGCCACAGGCGCTTGATCTCTACCGACTCCAGGATACAGGCCATCAGATCGGTGGCGGTTTCCTGATAGGTGATATTATACACGGTGCGTAGGAAATTCTGCCGCTGGCGGCTGGCGCTATGCCCTGTAAAGTGGCTGTTGACACGCTTTTTCAGGTCTTTGGCCTTTCCTACGTACACTACTTTTCCTTTCACGTCATGAAAATAATAGACACCCGGCACCTGGGGCAGTTGTTTCACCACTTCCGGTTGCAGGTTAGGCGGCAGGAACTGTTCCTTGGAACCGGCCTTCAGCGCCGCCGCGATGGCTTTCTCTTTATCCTGCTGCAACAGCAGGGCAAACAGTTTGGTTGTTGCTTCCGCGTCCCCGCCTGCCCGGTGACGGCCATTGATGGGGATTTCCAGATGACGGCAGAGGTTGCCCAGACTATAGGAAGGCAGTCCCGGCAGGATCTTCCTCCCCAGCCTTACGGTACAGAGCTTCTTGCATTGGAGGTCCAGCCCGGCGGCGGCCAGGTGGTGCTTCACGAACGAATAGTCAAAGTTGACGTTATGCGCCACAAAGATTTTATCGTGCAACAGCTCATAAATCAGGGGCGCCACCGCTTCAAAGGGAGGTGCTTCGGCCACCATGCTGTTGGTGATGCCCGTCAGGGACTCGATGTAATAAGGAATAGGCACTCCAGGATTGACCAGGGTCTGGTAATGCTGTGTGATTTCCCGGCCATCAAACAGGTAGATGGCTATTTCGGTAATGCCGTTGGCACTGGCGTGGCCCCCGGTAGTTTCTATATCGACAATTGCGTACACCTTACAAAGATAAAGGTTGTTGCTTTTTGTTCAATCGTTTTAATCCCCATAATGCCAGCAAAAGATAAAACACCCACAGCAACAACAGATGCACTACTGACCCCGCATGCTCCCGGAGGGTGCCACCGGTTTGTACGACAGACGTATACACCTTCACGAAAGGCGTCAGCGGCAACAACGACGACAGCCCCTGCAATGCCGGCGGCATGGATTCAAAAGGCCAGGCGTAACCGCATATCAAAAAAAACGGATATGTAGAGAAGGCCATCAGTTGAGCAGCGAGCAGCTGGCTCTTAAACAACGTGCCTATCCAAACGGCCATCGGAATCAGCGTCAGGATAAACAGGAACAACAGTACCGCCAGGTCGCGGTAGCTGCCCCGGAACGGCAGGTGCAGCACCTGGTAGTTGACCGTCATAAAAAATGCGGCATAGGCCAGGTACAGCAGCAGGTAAAAAGCTGCTTTGCCATACAGCATGCCCGATAATCCTCCTCCCATCGTCACCAGCCGGCCGATGTTATTATTCTCCCGTTCCAGCGCGATGCTGCCGGAAAGCCCCAGCAGCAAAGTCTGTTGCAGGATGAGCACCAACAGCACGGGCAACAGAAAACCGCCATAACTGGCCTGCGGGTTATACAACGGCCGGTAATCAATATTCACCGGCATCGCTTCCTGCAAGGCCATGGTAGAGTTGAGTCCCATCTTTTCCTGGTATTGCAGCCGCACGCCGGCGCCGATGGTCAATCCCAATTGTGTAATCGCGCCTGTCAGTTCACTCGAAGGCAGGAAACGTGCCCCGTTCACCGCCAGTACCACGTCTGCCTGCTGCAACGACAGCACTTTGCTTTGCATCCCTTTGGGGATATAAAAGTACCCCTGTGCATCTCCCCTGTACATCTGCTCCTGCGCCTCCTCCAGGGAGGCCGCCCTCATGACGGCCACTATCTGCATATTATTCATCTGCTCCACAAACATGCGCGACATCTCGCTCCGGTCATCGTCTGCCACGGCCAGTACCACCTTTTCTTCTACCTTGTAACTATAGATGGTGCCATAAAAGAAAACATAAAACAACGGCGCCAGCAACAGGGTGAGCAACAGGCTGTGATTACCGGCCACCAGCCTTATTTCCCGCAGGAACAATGCGCCTATGTTGTTTTTCACCTCAGGCATGTTGCACTGTTGATTGTTGAAGGGTACGCTGAAAAAGAACAATGGACACCGGCAGGCCGACCACGGCAAACAGCAGCATATGCGCCATTTCCAGCCGAACATAACGCAGCGGCAGGTCCATAAAATACACCTTAAAAAAAGCATCCACAAAAGGCGTCAGCGGCATGATCATCGCGTAGTACTGATCATACCAGGGCATGCCCCACCGCGGAAAAGTAAACCCGCTGAACACAAACGCAGGCGACGTATAGAAGATGCCCACATCGCAGGCCAGCAACAGATCTTTGAAGATGGCAGACACCATCATGCCTACACTGATACAGGCCAGCATCAGCAAAGTGAAGATGGTAAACAGCCCCCAGCTGAACAACTGTGCCCCCGCCGCAAACAACGGATAGATCACCAGCGTGATCATAATATAGTCAACCCAGGCCACAGTGAGGTAGGCCAGCGATTTTCCGATAATGGCATTGGACGCCGATCCGTTGCTCACTTCGTATAGCTCTCCCAGTGAGTGGGTCTTATGCTCGTAGTTCAGTGCCAGCGCCACCACCATGATCATCATCATTTGCATGGCCACCGCAATAACGCCCGGTACCAGGTATTGCTGATAGTCGTACCGCGGGTTGTATAAGGTGAACGATTGTAGCTGCACCGGCATCACCAGCGCCATGGCTTTTCCGGCGGGCATACCTGTTTTCATGAGCTTTTGCAGCTGCACCCCTGCGGCGGCGGTGAGCAGCACCTGCGCAGCGTCTTTGTAGAGCAGCTTTGCCGGTACCAGGTAAGATACGTTGGTGTAGATCGTAATGTAAACCGGTTGCCGGCTTTTGATCTGTTCGTCCATCCGGCGCGGGAAATGAATAGCTCCCATCACTTTGCCGTTGTGCAGCATGGCCTGTAGCTCTCCTTCGCTCTGTACCTGCTGTGTGATATGAATGCTTTCTGTCTGTTCCAGCATAAAAGTAAACTGCCGCGACAGCGGTGAATTGGCTTCGTCCCAGATAGCCACCGGCAGGTCTTCCGCAAAATGTCTATTATAAATGCCGGCATACAACAAACACAACACCGGCGGCAGCACCAGCATGGCCAGGTAGTACACCGGAAACGCCAGGATGCGTTTCCATTCCCGCAAAGCGACTTTTAGTATGGAGCGTATCATGGCATAGTGAGCGAAGCCGTCATGCCGGGGCGCAATCCCTGCAAAGCGGAAGGGTTAACAGGTTTCAGGTCTACGGTAAAGGTGCGCAGTTCAAATTTTCCTTTTTCCTTTACCGGTATCCAGTTGGCGAATGTCAGCGATGGCGCCACCTTGTACACGACCGCCTCAAATTTTTCAGGGCTGCACCCGGGTATGTCCAACCGGGCTTTGGTGCCGACCGGCAGCTTATTCATATCGTCCTGCCGGATATTGAACCGTACGTGGTAGGTGTTGGGCTTCTGCAGGGTGATCAGCGGATAACCGATAGATACGATCTCTCCTTCTTCGATGACCATGGAAGAGATGATACCGTCTGACGGCGCATGGATATACGTATTATCAGATAAGGCCTTCGTAAGATTATACCCTTCCTGTGCCTGTTTGAGGATCGCTGAAGCCGCCTGTAACATTTCGGGGCGGGTACCTTGTTTCAGCATGTCCATATTCAGTTTGGCCGTTTCCATTTCTTTTTTGGCCGCCTGCAATTTAAAATATACGAGGTCTTTTTCCTGTCCGGATATCACTTCATCATTGAAGAGGTTTTCCATCCGCTGATAGGTTTTCTGCATCAGCTTATACTGCTCCTGGGTGATGTTGTAGAGGTTATCGGCCGCCTTGACGGCTTCCGGGCGGGCGCCTTTCTCCAGCAGCTGCAACTGGCTCTGCGCCGCTTCAATGGCCGCCAGTGCCTGATTACGGATGGCGTTGATCTCGGTAGACCGCAGCACGCCGAGCAGCTGTCCTTTTTTAACCGTGTCGCCTTGTTGTACCAGCAGGCTGTCCAGCCGGCCGGGAAATTCTGCGGCCACATCCACATAATCGGCGTCCACCATACCAATGACCGTGCTGTCTGCAGCAGCGGGCTTCTTCAGGAAAAATATCAGCGCGATGATCAGTACCACAACTGGTATCAGTAATGCCCAGTAATTTTTGAATACGGCACTCATGTATATAACCGTTTAGTTGTTAACGTATGTTGCAAAATATTCCGGTGTGCCTACCACGTTCCAGTATTCCGCCAATGCGAGATAGTAGCCCAGTACAGCGGTGTAGTATACTTTATGCATCTCTTCTTCCAGCAGCAGCGCATCATTGACGTCCTTCACGGACGACAGCTGATTTTGCATGCGGTCTGTCACCAGCGTGGTGGTCAGGTGCGCCTGTTGCCGGGCGCTGTCCAGGGAGGCAACATCGTGCTGTAAGGCTTTTACCTTGTTGGAGGCCACACGAAGTTGCAGTTCGAGGGAACTTCTGGTGTTTTCGGCGGCCATAGCGGCTTCTTCCACCAATACCCTACTGGCTTTGGTGCGTTTATTACGCTGAAAACCGTCGAAAAGCGTCCATTGCAGCTCCACGCCTATCAGCCATGGCGGCACCGTCACCGGCAGGTCTTTCTGATAAAGCGATACGTTGCCGACAGCGAACAGGTTGGGAAGAGACAGAGAGCGTGTAGCCTTCACCGCTACTTTGGCCAGGTCTGTTTTGCTTTCCAGCAGGCGGTAAGAAGGATTGTTTCGCCAGAAGGTGTTCTCCTCCCCTGCATTGACGGAGGCCTGTTCATAGCGCAGGGTATCACTGATCGTGATGAGCGTATCGATGGGGCGGCCCAGCAGCTGGTTCATTTCCAGCAGGGCGTTTTCTTTTTCCAGTTCCAGGTTACTATAGCGGTTTGTTGCCTGTATGTAAGACACTTTGGCCCAATTGAGCAGATAGGGCGGCAATATCTGGTTGTCTTTCAGGGATGCGGCGTAGTCTTTGTTTTTACGGAAAGCGTCCACTATCACGGCTTCATGTGCCAGGATGGTGTTAAGGTACATGATGCGCAGGTATTGGGCGCCAATCAGAAAGAACAGGCCTTTTTCCACCACCTGTTTGTTGAACTGCCCGGCTGTCACCTGAGAGCGGGCCAGGTCTTGCGCTGCGGATATTTTTCCGCCGAGATAAATCGGTTGCCTTACCCCGATACCGGCCACGAAATAGGATTGTTTGGCCAGTTGGGGATTATAGTTGGGATAGAAGGCGTTGATCAGTCCTTTTGTGGCGTTGGAGATAACATCCTGCACATTTTGGGGCAAAGGTTGCCCGGTGATCTGCTGGAAAACAGTATTGGCCGTGTTCACGCTCTGTGCTGCCGATCCGTTCACCACGCCGTCCTTTACCTGTTGCAGGTTGATTTCAAGGGGTTTTCCGAGATAGTTGTAACCGGCCAGCAGATCTACTTTAGGCCAATAGGCACGATTCTCGGCCTGTAAAGAATATTCCCGGGCCTGCAGGGAGCGCTCTGCCTGTTTTACCAGCGCATTACGCTGCCGGGCCAGTTCATAACAATCTTTTAAAGTCAGCTGTTGTCCTTTCTCCTGGCCCTGGGCAAACATCGGTGGCAGGAAGAGCGTTAATAACAGGAGATGTCTCATAAGATATCATTTCATCCGGATTTTCCTGGGTATCAACACGCTTAAACAATTTTTCATGCATAATGTTTGTATTATTCAAAAAAAATCACACATAACCTGATAATGAATAAATCCTGATTTCTTGTCCTATCTTAAGAAATTCAGGAAAAAAGTACATCGTTATATTTATTTAATCCATTTTTGCCACTGTGCTTTAACTGACATTTGCATTAACAAACAACATCATCATATTCATCAAAAAAACACCTTCATCTATGGCAAAACAAAAATGGGTCTCTGACGCCGCACACAGCGAACTTACTTTTAAGATCAGACACCTGATGATCACCAATGTTACCGGACGGTTCAACAGTTTTAATGTGGAAGCGGAAACAGACGGCGATAATTTTCTCGCTGCCCATGCCTCCGCCACGGTAGACGTAGACTCTATCACTACTGCCAATGCACAGCGCGATGAGCACCTGCGCTCTCCGGATTTCTTCGATGTGAACAAATTCCGTAACATCACCTTCAAAGCCACTAAAACGGAAAGCGTGGATAACGACGGCTCCTATACGCTGTATGGCGATCTGACCATCCGCGATGTCACCAAAAACATCAAACTGGACGTTGAATTCGGTGGCGTGGTAACAGATCCGTGGGGTAATACCAAAGCAGGTTTCACCATCCACGGCAAAATCAACCGTAAAGACTTTGGCCTCACCTGGAACGCGACAACAGAAGCTGGTGGCGTAATGGTGAGTGATGAAGTAAAAATACAGTGTGAAGTACAACTGTTGAAACAACAATAAACATTTTGATATTGGGTTGTTTTGATATTCAGTTGGTTGCTTCATTGGTAAATAGCCAACCAAATATCAAAACAACCAAATATCAAAATAAAAAAATGAAAAGGTATGGACCAAGCAATAACAGGACTGCATCATATTACCGCTATTTCCGGTAATGCAAAGAAGAACTTTGATTTTTATACAAAGACGATGGGATTACGGTTTGTAAAAAAGACCGTGAATTTTGACGACCCGCATACCTACCATTTTTATTATGGCGATAAAACCGGTAGCCCTGGTACCATTCTGACTTTCTTTCCCTGGCAGGACATCATGACCGGCCGCCGAGGCACGCATATGGCCACCGAAATAGGTTATTCCGTTCCGGAAGGCAGTCTTGACTTCTGGCTGAAACGACTGGACGCCGCCAATGTTATCTATAATAAGCCCTCCGCCAAATTTGGAGAAATCTACCTGACTTTCCTGGACCCTGACGGATTAAAAGTGGAGCTGACCGTTCCGGAAAAGACCGATGACCGGGAGCCCTGGGAGACTGCCGATATCAGTGCTGACAATGCCCTGCGAGGCTTCCATCATGTAACCCTGACCCTTGAAGATATTCAGCCTACAGCTGATCTGCTGGTATCTGTTTTTGGTTACCAGCTCGAAAAAAACCTTGCTAACCGTTACCGTTTTAAAAGTCCTGCCGGCGATACCGCCAATTACATTGACCTGGTAGAAGCCAAGGGCGAACAACGCGGGCACGTGGCTGGCGGCAGTATACACCACATCGCTTTCCGCATGAAAGACGATGCCATGCAGGAATACTACCGCGAGAAAATAGAAGCACGGGG
Organism: Chitinophaga varians; assembly: GCF_012641275.1. NCBI lineage: Bacteria > Pseudomonadati > Bacteroidota > Chitinophagia > Chitinophagales > Chitinophagaceae > Chitinophaga > Chitinophaga varians. Next base: position 1,559,471 of record NZ_JABAIA010000003.1, read on the forward strand.
CCTTCATGCCACCCAGCAACTGGACCGCAAATACTTCCGCTCCGTGTATTTCCGCGAGCCAGGCGGTGTGTTGTTTGAACTGGCCACAGACACACCCGGCTTTACCGTCGACGAACCGGTGGAGCAGCTGGGCACCCACCTGATGCTGCCGCAACAGTTCGAGCCACAACGGGCCGAGATAGAACAGAAACTGATAAAACTGGACTGAGATGGATTTTCAACCCATGAAATATATATACCAGCCTGCAGCTAACAAGGACGCTTATACGTTGTTGTTGCTGCATGGCACCGGTGGCGATGAACAGGATATGCTGCCGCTGGCGCCGGAACTGGCAACGGGCTTTCATGTACTGAGCCTTCGCGGCAATGTGCAGGAGCACGGCATGCCGCGCTTCTTCCGCCGGCTGGGCATGGGCGTATTCGACGAACCGGACGTGCATTTCAGGACGCATGAAATGGTGCACTTCCTGAAAGAACTGTCGGCCAAGGAAGGATTTGATTTGCAAAAGCTGGTAGCCGTCGGCTACTCCAACGGCGCCAATATTGCAGGCGCAGTATTGATGCTGTATCCCGAACTGCTGGCAGGCGCCGTGCTCTTCAGGCCTATGCAGCCGCTGCATGGCATTGAGGACCCGTTTGAAACCAGCCGGCAGCAGCCCGTTTTCATGAGCTCCGGCAAAACAGACGGCACCGTCAACCCCGCTGCCACCGCCGCCTATGCCACTCTGCTGACAGCCAACGGTTTTCGCGTAAGCAGCCATGACATCAACACAGGACATAATTTAACACAACAGGATATTGACCTGGCCGCAGGCTGGGTGAAAGAAAATTTCTCGTAAGCACCACACCATGGATGAAGAAGTAAAAGTAAGTATCGAAGGAATACCTTATCAGGTCTCTATTTCAGCGCGGGACCATCGCTGGCTGGCAGATGAGCCAACAGACATCAACGGCGGAGATACCGGCCCCAATCCCGGAGAACTGCTGCTGAGCAGCCTCGGCTCCTGCACTGCCATCACGCTGACGATGTACGCAGCCAGAAAAAAATGGCCCGTGGAAAAAATAGACATCGACCTGCGGTTTGACAGCGCGGCCAAGCCGGACCCCGCCACCACTGTAATCGAATGTCTGGTACACATCACCGGCAACCTGGACGAAGCACAAAGAAAACGGCTCATGGAAATAGCCCATGCCTGCCCCATTCATAAACTGCTTAGCAACCCCGTTATTATCAATACCAAAGAAGATTGATATGAAAGACATTACTAAAAAATACAGCAACGGTGAAGTCACCATCGTATGGAAGCCCGAAGTGTGCAAACACTCTGAAATATGCTTCCATGGCCTTCCCGAAGTGTTCGACCCGCAAGCCAAACCCTGGATCAATGCGGAAGGCAGCACATCTGACAGGATCGTGCAGCAGGTACATAAATGCCCTTCCGGTGCATTGACGGTTTATCGCAACGATAAAGCCGACGAAGCCGCTGAAATATCGGCCAGCAGTCTCGCGGAAATAGTACCGAACGGACCACGCCTGATTTACGGCAATGTGGTGGTAAAAAATACGGCCGGCGAGGAAACACCGTTTCACATGGTAACAGCCCTGTGCCGCTGCGGCAGTTCAGCTAATATGCCGTATTGCGACGGCACTCACATTACTATTGGATACAAAGACAATCAATAACTATGGAACTTACCATTCAACAGAACACGGAAAAAAGCCAGTTTGAAACAACCGTAGACGGCCATACCGCTTTTATTGTGTACAAACTGTTTCCCGGCGGTATCGCCTACATCCATACAGAAGTGCCTCCGGAGCTGGAAGGCAAAGGCATCGCTTCCCAAATGGCTAAGTATGTGCTGGATTACGCCAGGGAGAACCACTTAAAGGTGAAGCCCCTCTGCCCTTACGTACACGCCTATATGAAACGGCACCCGGAATACAACGATCTTCTCTGAACACAATGAACTACGGATTCGGGCGCCGTCCGCGCTCAAATCCGTAGCGTGTGTAATTGATTTATTTAAGGGCGGATTTAATGGCTTTCGCTGAATCCTGGTGCGTTCTCAGGGTTGGCAGTGTTTTGCTGGCCCATGATTTCAGGTCAGCATCTTCCAGGTTGTTGGCCGCTTTATCAAACTCTTTTACGTCTTTGTCGTGGTCATCCACCATCATGTCCATGTAGTCCTTATCGAAATCCTTTCCTGTCTTCTTGCTCAGTTTGTCCATGTGGTCTTTGGTTTCGGTAGAGAGCTCCGCAGGCAATGTAATGTTCTTTTTGCCAGCCAGCTCTTTCAGTTCACCGTTCGCTTTGCTGTGATCGCTGACCATCATGGCAGCAAAAGCTTTTACCCTCGGATTCACAGCTTTCTCCTGCGCCAGCTTGCCCATTTCCACCTCCATCATACCGCCGTTAGCTGCTTTCACCGCAAACTCAGATGAATTGTTGTCTACCGGTTTAACAGTTTCATTAATGTCCTGTGCAGAATCTACCGGCTTCTCATTTTGCGGGTTGCGGGCATTGTTATTACACGATGACAACATCCAGGCTCCCAGCACGGCCGTAGCCAATAAGGTTACTTTCTTCATAGTTGCGAAATTTATTGGGTTTTATATTGGGTTTCAGGATATCCTCAGACAAAAAAAATACCATGCGAACGCATGGTATTAAAAACGTAGTAACGTAGCCGGCTTTCACGGAAGAGGCCACCATTACGGTTAAACGGCCGCGGATGCTTATCCGTAGAGGCTTTTCCCCAAATATGTAGAAAGATGCACCAGGTGCTTGCACACATACGTAAACGCATATATGAAAAAGCATCTGAAGCAACAGGCCGTTATTGCATCCGCTACACTGATTATTGCGCGTCCTTGATAGCTCTCGCGGAATCCAGGTGTATCATCACCATCGGTAACGTTTTCCTGGCCCATTCCCGCAGGCTTATGCTTTCGAGATTGTTCGCAGCATTATCAAAATCCTTCACGTCCCGGTCGTGGTCGTCCACCATTTCAGCGATGTATTCCTTCTCAAAGGCTTTCCCGCTTTTTTTGCTCAGTTTGTCGATAAATTTTTTTGCCGCTTCCGACATGGCGGATGGAAGCGCGATTTTCCGGTTTTCAGCGATGGATTTCAACTCTTCGTTGATTTTGGTCCTGTCGTTTACCGACATGGAGGCAAAGGCTTTTACCCGCGGGTCGGTCGCTTTTTCCAACGCCAGTTTGCCTAACGCTACTTCCATCATGCCATCGTCGGCTACTTTTACCGCGAAGACAGCAGACAGGGAGTCAACTGTTTTATCCGTTTTATTGATAGCTTCCGCAGAATCGGCGGGGGTTTCATGTTGGGGACTTTTTCCTGTATTGTTGCAAGATGATGACACCCCAAGGCTCAGCAAGACTGCCGCAAAAATTGTAATCCTTTTCATAGCCATAGAAATTTTATCGGGTGTAAAAAGGAATAGCCACAAAAGGGTTGACAAAAAAACACAGGCAAACACATGCGTGAAAACACGGCACAGTGGCCACACGACAAGGAAGAGCTCTTCTATGGAAAATAACCACGTTTGCTTTACTGTAGAGGCTTTTCCCCATTATGTAAAACAAAACTGCCGGAAAATTTCCGGCAGTCTACAGAAGATTTATTTAGGCTGCGCAAAGCAGACATAGAGCACGTATATCACTGCTATAATAAGAACGATCAATCCTACGATCTTGGTCCAGCTGTAGGGCCTGTCCCCGGTAACTTCACCGGTGCTGGCATTGACAACAAAGTGATACAGCTTGTTATTATAGCGGTAGGCGCTCAGCCAAACCGGTAGCAAGATGTACTTTAACCCCAGCTGGTTGTACTGTACGTCGTAGGTGTCGATCCGTTGTTCATCACCACCGATATCGCTGTATATTTCATCACGGATGACCGGGTCCATTCTCTTTTTGGCTATCACCAGCCCCTGTTCAGCGTCCGTCTGGTACAGCTCTGCCCGGAAACCGCTCAGATAGCGGCCATCATAGGCTTTGAGCTGGTCCAGGTGCCAGGGTTCCAGTATTTCCGCCATTTTACGTGGCAGCGACGGGCTTGCAGACACCAGTACATCGCGGAAGGAATTATCTACTACGCCGGAAGCATTATACCAGGCAGTATGCCGCACCTGGCGGGTGCGGGTTTCTGTTCTGCCGTTGACTTCCTCTGTATAGGTTTCGGTGGTGTAATAGTATTCCCCACGCTGTCCCCTGTAGGACGTTACTGTGTCTGTATCATAGCTCCAGTGGGGTATGTAAATACCTTTCAGCTGATGATAGGAAGTATCTTTCACCTTCTTCACCAGGTCCGACGGCGCAAACCAGAGCTTGCCCATCCATTGCTGGAAGAATTTACCAGCCTGTTTATCATCCACCACAAAAGGCAATACATAGTGCGGTTGAAGTATAGCCGTAGTGGCCCCCTGCTGTACCACCAGCGGCGACGCGCAGAAAGGACAGGAATCTGCCGTTACATTGGGCAACATGGTAGTAGATGCACCGCAATTGGTACATTTCACCACCACCGCCTGTTCGGTGTCTTCCGAATGCCGTTGCAGGTCTGTAATGAAGGCATCATAATCAAAGGCGTGAATACCCTGGGGCGTGGCTTCCTCTTCAATAGTATTAACGGTACCGCAATACTCACATTTCAGGCTGTTGGTGCCGGGCGCATAATGCAGTATAGCGCCGCAGTTCTGGCATTTCAGCGAGGATACCGTTTCTTTGGTTTTTTCCTCAAAAGACATAGGAATAATTATGAGAATTACAAATTACGAATTACGAATTACGAATTGAAGGCTGTCTTATAGGGCGGCTATCAAGTGATAGCGCCACGAGGAAGATCTCAATTCGTAATTCGTAATTTGTAATTCGTAATTGGTTTAGGGTAATGGTGGTGGGATGGTAGCCAATACAGGCGCCAGTTCAGGTACTGCTGATGCAGCTGTCCATGCGGCCATGCCTGTTTTCCATACCAGCGTCTGATGTTGCAGTCCGCCGGAAGCGGCCAGCTGACGCAGCTGGTCCATGTTGTAAGGGCCGGCCTGTTTACCATCAACTGCCACAAAGAAAGGCTCGGTGCCCGGCAATGGCGGCGGTACGCCCGGGCCACCGGCAGGTTGCTGTTGGTTTGCCTGGTTGTTCTGGAACACATTCCCTACCTGTCCCATCATGGCAGCGCCCATGCCGGCACCCAGACCGGCAGCTGCCAGTCCGCCGCCGGACGGATTTTCCGCCGCTTTTTCCATGGCGTTGGCAGCCTGGAACTGCGCATACGCACCGAGATTGCCAACAATACCCATGCTGCTGCGTTTGTCCAGCGCCTCCTCCACTTCCGGAGGAAGGGAGATATTTTCAATGAGGAATTTCGTCAGTTCAAGGCCCAGTTCATTGAACTCCGGCCGTATTTTATCTGTGATCAGCTGGGATACTTCATCGTATTTGGCTGCCAGGTCCAGCACAGGGATTTTAGCTTCCGCAATGGCGTCCATACCACGGGAAACGGCGAGGTTACGCAGTTGCTCGTTGATACCGTCAACCGTATATTCCGGGTTGGTGGCCGCGATTTCTTTCAGGAACTGGGCTGCGTCTTTCACACGGAAAGCGTAGCTGCCGAAAGCGCGCAGGCGCAGCGGTCCGAACTCGGCGTCACGCAACATCACCGGGTTTTTGGTACCCCATTTCTGGTTGGTGAACTGCCGCATGCTGATGAAAAACACATCCGCTTTAAAAGGGCTGTTAAACCCGTATTTCCATCCCTGTAGGGTGGTCAGTATAGGCATGTTCTGTGTGGTCAGCGTATACATGCCTGGCTGAAAAACATCCGCTATTTTACCTTCGTTCATAAAAACAGCCACCTGCGATTCTCTCACCGTCAGTTTGGCGTTCATTTTTATTTCATTCTGGTAGCGGGGAAACTTCCATACAATGGTGTCAGCGGACGGGTCTGTCCACTCAATAATGTCAATAAATTCATTCCGGAGTTTATCAAATATTCCCATGTTAACAGGTTTTTAGAAACATCTCCGCCAAATGTATAGAATTATTTACTGTAAATGCTAATAATGAAACGTTATAATTTCAGCAATCTGGCGTTGATAGCTACTATGACGGTACTCACCGTCATCAGTACCGCACCGGCGGCGGGACTCAACAGGATGCCCCAATGGTAAAGCACTCCTGCGGCCAGCGGCATGGTGACCACGTTGTAGCCGGTGGCCCAGGCCAGGTTCTGGATCATCTTGCGGTAGGTGGCTTTACCAAAACGCACCAGGCTGACGATGTCCTGCGGATTACTGTTGACCAGCACGATACCGGCTGTTTCCGCGGCGATATCAGAACCGGAGCCGATAGCGATGCCAATGTCCGCCTGCGCCAGTGCCGGCGCGTCGTTGATGCCGTCGCCTGTCATCGCTACAAACTGCCCGGCGTCCTGCAATTTTTTGATCTCTTCCAGTTTCTGATGCGGCAACACTTCCGCGATATAGTTGTCCAGTTGAAGTTGTTGCGCCACGGCGGCTGCCACCTTTTTGTTGTCGCCAGTGAGCAGTACGCTGGCAATATGTTCTTTTTTCAATGCCTGGATAGCGGGCAATGACTCCGGCCTGATTTCATCTGCCAGTACGATATAACCTGCCGGCTGGCCATCCACGATCACGAAAGACAATGTGCCGGTATCAGACTGCTCCACAGCTGCCTGTTGCGGAAACTGTTCCTTCGCATAAGCCGGGCTCACTACCTGCACTTTTTTTCCATGGACCACAGCACTGATGCCCTTACCTGCCATTGCCTGCATATCACTGGCAGCGGGTATTTGCAGGCCTTCCGCACGGGCTTTGTCAACAATACCGGTCGCGATAGGATGTTCTGATTGTTGTTCCACGGCTGCCGCGAGCGTCAGCACGTCTTGTTTGCTGAAGCGGTTGTCCAGCGTTTCCAGTTGTACCACCTGGAATTTGCCCACGGTGAGCGTACCGGTTTTATCGAATACCAGCGTGGTGATTTTACGGGCATTTTCAAAGGCTGTCCTGTTTTTGATGAGCAGGCCGTTTTTGGCCGCCATCGTGGTAGAGCGGGCCACTACCAGGGGTACGGCCAGGCCCAACGCATGCGGGCAGCAGATAACGATCACCGTCACCATACGTTCCATCGCAAAAGAAACAGACTGTCCATCGATACGCCAGTAGGCAAAAGTGGCGATACCCGCCACAATAGCGATGATGGTCAGCCACCGGGCTGCCTTGTCGGCCAGCAGCTGTGTATTGGACTTGGCCTGCTGCGCATCATTGACCAGTTTGATGACCTGCGACAGATAGGAAGACGCCGCGTTGTGAGATACTTTTACCTGCAAAGCCTGGTTGCCGTTGATAGATCCGGCTATAACCCTGTCGCCTGTACTTTTTTTCACTGGTTTGGATTCGCCTGTCAGCATGGATTCATTCAGGTAGCTGCTGCCTGCTGTGATGGCACCGTCGGCGGCAACTTTTTCGCCTGGTTTGATGAGTACGACATCGCCCGGCTGCAGGCTGTCGGTCTTCACTTCACGGATATTATCACCTTCCACCAGGTGGGCTTCCGCTGGCATGAGCTGTACCAGCAGCTCCAGTTCGCGCGAAGCGCCGGCAACAGATTTCATTTCAATCCAGTGTCCCAGCAACATGATGAGGATCAGGGTGGCCAGCTCCCAGAAAAAGTCCATGCCCTGCAAACCAAACAGGGTGGCCACGCTGTAAATAAAAGCCACCGTGATCGCAAAGCCGATCAGCGTCATCATACCGGGATTACGCATCCGCATCTCAGACCACCAGCCGGACAGAAAAGGCCATCCGCCATAAAAGAAAATTACGGCAGAAAGGCCGAGCAAGAGGTAGTTATCGCCAGGGAAACTGATGGCCAGACCCATCCAGTGCTGTATCATTTTCGACAACAGCATGACCGGTACGGTGAGCACCAACACCACATAAAACCGTTGGCGGAAGTCACGGATCATGGCGTGATGATCGTGCCCCGCATGGCCCGCGTGGGCATCATGACCAGGATGTCCTGCATGCGGTGTATGCCGGGAGTGGTCCTGATGCTCCGTATGTTCATGGACGTGGCCGGTGTGGGCGTTGGCCTCCGGTTCACGATCGTGATGATCGTGGTCCATGTGCATATGCATGTGTTGGTGTTTTTCCATGGCGATTTCGGTTTTAAATATTACAACTGTGTGTTTTACTTGGTTGTAAAATTGCCGATTATATCGCCGGAAGTTTTATATAATCCGGGAAGAGATTTACAGGATTATCGGATGTTGAGGTGTTCCATCCATTTGGCTGCCAGCGACGGCCATACTTCCGCGGCGCTGTTGCCCGGGCGGAGGCCGTAACCATGGCCGCCTTTAGCATAAAAATGCAGCTCCACCGCTACGCCGGCATCACGCAGGGCACCGGCCATTACAAGGGCGCTGTTGCCAAAATAATCATCAGCAGTGGCAAAAAGGAACATCGGTGGTGTTTGTTTATCTATCGTCAGCTCCGGTGTCAGTTTACGCCCCTCTCCCTTGTCGAGATAAGCGGGATAGATCAGCATGCCGAAGGCTGGACGGGCAGAGAGCGAATCAGCTTTATCTACCGGCGTATAGGTTTTAACGTTATACTGCGTAGACGTTCTTGCTGTCAGGCTTCCGCCGGCAGAAAAACCCATCATGCCTATTTTTTCAGGGTCCAGCTTCCACTCTTTCGCGCGGCTGCGCACAATGCGCATGGCACGTTGTGCGTCCTGCAATGCGCCCGCCTCCTTTTTAGGTACACGGTACTGCAGCACAAACGCTGTATAGCCCAGCTGATTGAGCCATTTCGCAATTTCATAGCCTTCGAGGTTGATAGCCAGGATGCTGTAGCTACCGCCCGGACAAACGATCACGCCTATATTTTTAGCATGGGCCGGATTGGCAGGGTATACTTCCAATACAGGATCTGTCACGTCGGTAAGGCGTACAACGCTGTTGCTGGTATCCGGTGTGGCAACGGCGGGATGGCGCGCACCGGTTTCGCCGGGCACGGCGCCTGGCCATAAATGAATCGTTTCTTTGTGTTGGGCCTGAGTCATGGCGTAAGGTGCAAGCATCAGCATGAAGATAATAAACGGTTTCATAACGGGAATTTCGTGTGTGTATGTAGCAAATGTAATAAACCTTCCGCGCAAATAAAAGGACAGCCTTCCGAAGAAGACTGTCCCACATCTAATCACCACCGAAATATCTTTCCTTTTCCTTTCCGTTTAAATCGCTTTGAACGTGAGCACGATGGTACGTTGGGCCGGATCATCCTTGAAATGCCCTGTCCCTGTCACTTTATAACTGGTGTTGCTGATTTTTTCGGCGCGGTAGGTGCCTGTAAAATCATCATCTCCCCGCCCTTCGAGTGTACCATCTGCTTTGAGGTTCCAGTTGAAAGTCCGTCGCTGAGGATTTCCCGCAGCGCATTTGGTCGCGCCTTCGTCTTCAGCACCGGTGCCATCTGCAAAATATTCTGTAAAATCATCTTTCATGCATGCGGGAAAGACAGCGTAAATGTCTGTGATAACATGGCCTTCGCCATCGTCCATACCGGGATTGGCAGTGTATGCGGACAGTTGCCATTTTTTACCGATCAGGAATTCTTTGAAGGAAGGATCTTTGGGGTTGTCCTGTTTGTCTTTTTTGCAGTGGGCAAACAACAGCATACCTGCGATGGCACAAAACACCATCCCTGTTTTGGGGAACCATTTTTTCATGACTAAGTGTTTATTTATGATGATGCAAACCTACAATAGCCGGCAGGCCCGGGCTTCAGTAGAAACACTTAATTGAAAAAACAGGCAGTTAATGCAGGCAGGACGTGGGCTGTCCTGCCTGCAGGGAATAGCTTATTTAACGCATTGGAGCCAGGCTTCCGCCATCAGTTGAGCGCCCGCCACGCTGGGATGCACGCCGTCCGGCGTCCAGTAGGCCGCAGGTGCTGCCTGAATGGCTTTGTCATAAATAGCCTGATAAGGAATAAAGACCGCTTTGTATTTGTCGGCCAGCTCCCGGGCGGCCGCACGGTATTCATTAAACGTAGGGTACCATTTGTCGTCGACTGCTTTCACGCCCTTGACGGCATATGGCTCACCGATGATGAGTTGCACGTCAGGCAAAGCCTGTTTGGTGCGGTCCAGCAGTTTGTCATAGTCATCGCGGTACACTTTGGAGGTACCTTTATAATTACCATTAAGCGTGTGCCAGAAATCATTCACGCCTACCAGGATGCTGAGCACGTCCGGCTTCAGTTGCAGGCAATCTGCATCCCAGCGCTCAGCCAGCTGGAATACTTTATTGCCGCTGATACCTTTGTTGTAAAACTTCAGGTTATCACCCGGCCGTTTCAGCAGCAGATGTGCGGCTGCCAGGTGCGGATATCCGCCCCCTAACGCAGCGCCGTTATTGGCGTCCATGGCATCGCGCTTGCGGCCCACATCAGTAATGGAATCGCCCTGGAAGAGAATAACGCCTTCTTTTTTAAGCGTCACTTTTTTGCTTTTGTCAGCAGACACGGCAGCGGACACGATATGGGGAATACTGACAGCTGCCAGGGTTCCCATGGATACGTTTTTCAGGAAATTTCGACGGTTCGATGAATTCATAACGGATTTTTAAAATAATAAAGGGCTTCGCCGCATAACCCGGGAAGCCCTTAAATCTATAAAAAGATTCTGATTTTTTATACAAAAGCGCTGAAACCGGTGATAGCCCTTCCGACAATGAGAGAATTGATTTCTTTGGTGCCTTCATAAGAATAAATAGCTTCCGCGTCCGCCACAAACCGGGCCACATTGTATTCCAGCAGGATACCGTTGCCACCCATCACTTCCCGGGCGCCCCTCACTACATCGCGGGTACGCAGCGTACAGAATACTTTGGCCAGGGAGGCATGCTCGTCTTTCAAACCACCTTCGTCCTGTATCTCTGACAACCGGTACACCATGGTCTGCATAGCTGTGAGGTTGGACAACATCTCCACCAGGTGCCCCTGTATCAACTGAAAAGAGGCAATGGGTTTGCCGAACTGCTCACGGGTACGGGTATACGCCAATGCGTTCTCGTATGCGCCACGGGCGCATCCTACTGCTTCCCAGGCAACACTGGCCCTTGTCATACGGAGCACGCGGCTCGTATCGCGGAAACTGTTGGCCCGCTGCAACCGGTCAGACTCGGCCACCCGGCAGTCTTTCATCGTTATCAGCCCATTCTGCACAATGCGTAGCGCCATTTTATCGTGCATCTTTTCTACCGATAATCCCGGCGTGCCTTTCCTGAGCAGGAAACCCTTTACCTGGTTGTCGTCCACGTCCCGCGCCCATATCACGATCACATCTGCGAAGGTGGCGTTGCCGATCCATTTTTTCTGGCCGTTCAGCACCCAGGTATCCCCTTCCCGTTTAGCCGTGGTAGTGAGGCCTCCGGCAGCACCTGACCCTACTTCCGGCTCTGTGAGCCCGAAAGCTCCGATGGTATTCAGTTGTTGCATGCCCGGCAGCCATTCGTCTTTCTGGGATTCGGACCCCAGCATGTAAATAGCGCCCATGGCCAGGCCGCTTTGCACGCCGAAGAACGTAGCAATGGAAGCATCCACCCGTGCCATCTCCATGGCGATGATGCCTTCCATCAGGTAACTGCGGTTAGGGCAACCATACCCATCGTAGGTCACGCCGCAAATATTCAGTTCCCTGAATTTGGGAATGATCTCAAACGGAAATTCGGCTTTAAGCCAGTATTCATTGACGATAGGCTGTATCTCTTTCTCCATAAAGGCACGTACCTTCAGCTGCAGCGCCCGGTCTTCCGCATTCAGGCGGCTGCTGATATCATAAAAATCACCATCCACCGGCGGCAGTTTTTTCTTGCTGCCTCTGCTGGTCAACATTTTCATCAGTCCATTCAGCTGGTTGTCATCCATTTTAGCGACAGACGCCATCACCTGCGGGAGATCTACTTTCTCCGACAGCTTCGCCAGCATTTTAAAATCTATGCTCTTCAACAGCTGATAGGCGTTCTTCAGTTTTGTGAAAGTTCCGGACATACTACATGGTTTTATGTGAAAATACGAATTGCGGGCCAAAGCAGAAACGATGCAAGTATCGTTCCCGCTTTGGCCCGCTGCCAAATTGATGTGTTATATGTTTTACGGCTTGATGAACTTCCCTTCCGGCGTCACCTGTAAAATGGTTTCTCCCAGCTGAATAGTGACCGGCCCTGTTAAATTGGTCGCAGGATATGCTTTGTCGTCTCCTCCTTCCAGCGGTATCTTCACCGCCTGGTAGGCCGAAGCTTCCGGATAGTTGTATAATACGTACCGGTCAAGCACCTTTTTGGTATCGTCTGTTGTAAACAGCTCCGCCAGCTGTTGTTGGCCATGTTGATAAACGTGTACCCACACCATTATCCCAAAGGGCATGCGGTCCTGTATGCCAAACAATATTTCTGTAATATGCTCCCCTTCTTTTTTTGCGAGCTGTTCTTTGTTGTGTTCAAATATTGCTTTAAGTGCGGGAAGGGAATACCCGGGAACTGCAAAGGTGATACCGCGGATTTCCGGTTGAAACTTCCCTTCGGCGTCCAGGCGATAAGTGACGAGCCTTGTCTCTGTGCTGGTCAGCTCCCAGGAGGCCATTTCGCCATCGTTCACATTCGATTCTTCTACAGTAATACTTCCGTCCTGCTGAATTTCCGCTTTCCGCCAACGCCGTTCAATCCCCTCCCCTGAAAGTCTTCCGTACAAGGTCTTCTGGTCGGTGACGCTGCCGTCAGCCTTGCAGGCCGCCACCTGCACGGCGGTGTCCAGGTCTGCTCCGTCATCATTGGCAGGCGCATAAGCGTATAGCAGTAACAGTGGTTTTCCCGGAGCGGTAACCTTGCCATAATGGAACATATTCAACTTGTCATAGCCGATTACTTCCTCATAGGAAAACCAGGGAGAAAGATGTGATACTTCCCGAAGCTTTGCGAATACAGGGCTGACTACGGTGAATGGCAGCTGTAAAGCAGGGAAACGGGAAGCGTATTCTTCAAACCCGCCCTTTTCTATAGGTAAAGCCCGGATATCTCCTGCGGCTGTGAGTACATACTGCCGCACTTCGGATTTGCCCTGGGGGCGGGCTTCCCTTACTTCAATAGTGGAATCATTGAACAACACAGGCCAGCTGCGCAAATCCTCGGACCCGCCGGCAGCCGTCAAACGGAGGCCACCCACTTCCTGGCGGGAAATTTCTTTTCCATCAGGCGTAAACGTGACCAGCAACTGTGATGACAGTATCTGGCCTTCCGCATCAAATTCATATTCTGCCAGAACAGGGATGAACTTCCGGGTACCCTCCAGTTTTCCGGCAGAAAACTTTTTAAATTTCCGGTCACCGAGCGGGCCGGGAGCTGTCTCCCTGACCAGATAGAATGAACCATTCTCCGATTTTATGACCGGCAACTTCTCCAGCCATGATTTTATTTCGGCCGTATTGGCCCGGGTGCTGTCAGTCCCTGTTTGCTGGTGGCCCTTTTCAGGAGTGCCACAGGCAAACAGGAACAGCGAGGTTAACAAAGGCAGATAATATCTCATGTGGCTGATTATTAGTTACGCACTTCAAACTTTCCCTGTGGCGTAATCACGATTAGTTTGTCTTTCAGGGTCATCATCGCCGGGCCTTCCAGCGTTAATTTTTTCGCAGCGCTGTCATCTTTTTCTATTTCACCTTCCACCGAAATATTATCATGAGCGGAGGCTTTCTCATAAGGTATTTTCTTCAGGTTGTTATAGGCCACATAACGGTCCAGCACCCGAAGGTCGGTACCTACGGTGTAGATTTCCACCAGCTGCTCCGTACCGTTATCGTACACATGCAACCGCACATAAATGGTTTCATTTCCGGGAATGGTAAACATTGACTGATCAAATTCCGTGTCCATTTCCATGGTGCCGTTGTAGTTGTTCCTCCTGGACGCCAGCAGTTCTTTCAGGTCTGCCGGAGTAAAGTCGTCAGCAATAAAATTCCTGCCCACCAGCTGCCGCTTGAATTTTGCGCCTCCGGCCGGGATATATTTCATATCGTCTTCCAGCCGGTATGTAAAGAACAGATCTCCGCCAACACCTTCATCGTTGGTTTCTTCTGTTACCGTGATGGTGCCATCTGCAGCGATAGCCGCATGGCTGGCAGATTCATAGATCCCTTCAGAACCGGTGTAACCGTTCAGTCTTACACTACTGCTTTCTTTCCCGTCGGGCGTATAATACACCAGCTGCACCGTGGAATCCATTACAGACTCTCCGCTTTCCAGCGGTCCTGCCGAATACAGCAGGTAAACACCTTTTCCGGGAACATTTATTCTCCCATAGTGGTACAATTTGATTTTCTCGAAATAAATCAGCTCACTGAAATCGTAGTAGGGCGTAAGCAAAGATACGGGCTGTAAACCGGTCATGTTCCATTGAACGGTGAAAGGTGTTGCCAGTGTTTTAAAGCGGCTGGCGTAAGTATCAAAAGGAATGGTTTCCTGCGGCACCGCTTCCACCAATCCCTGACCGGTAATACGGAATTGTTTTATACGGGCTTTGCTTTCTCCGTCAGTAGCGTCCTTCTTCCGGGTGTACCAGCTTTCCTTCACCCAGAAGGTACTGTCGTTGATAAACTCCGGCCATTTATGCACAGCATTGCTTTCGCCGTTTTTGGTTTCTTCTTTGTCCATACCTATCTCCTGTCGGGCAATTTCTTTCCCTTCAGGGCTATAGATCAGCAACAACATGACAGACGTCTGGTCGTCTTTCTTATACATACATTGCGCTGCAATGGCGATATAGTTTTTCTGCCTGGACAAAATACCGGCAGAAACACTGTAAAAACCGCTTTGCGCAAAAGGTCCGAGGGTGCTGTCAATATTTTCCAGGCCATAGCTGTACAACGGCATTTCCACGGGTTTCAGATGCTTCAGCCATCCTTTAAAATCAAAAGCAACGGTTTTAACACTGTCGGCAACAGGTTCTTTGGCGGCGCCGCTATTATTACATGAAAAGAATGCCATTGCCGGCACCAGGATTAACAGACTCGCTAATCTTCTCATAGGGAGGTTTTTTGGGGTGGCAAGATAATAAATAATGTGATATATCAGTCTAAATGAAAACCGTGAAAAACAACCTAACAGCAAACCCTGAACGAAATCCTCCCGGGACGGTCCCGTTCAGGGCAAGATGCTTATCAGGGGGTGATGGTAAAATTTTTACGCAGCCGGATATCCTCCGAAGAACTGCCGACCTGCACTTCAAATTCTCCTGGCTCTACAGTGTACTGCATATGTTTGTCCAGCAGCGCCAGGTGATCGGGATGCAGGGTAAACTGCACGGTTTTCCTTTCGCCCGGTCCCAGCGTGACTCTTTCGAAGCCACGAAGCTGCATCACGTAGGTGGTCACACTGCTGACTTTATCTTTTATATAGAGCTGTACCACCTCATCCCCTTTTCGTTTACCCGTGTTGGTTACCTCCATGCTTACCAGGATATCGCCCTGCGGGGATTGTTTTTCGGGAGATACCTGCAGGTTGTTATAAGCGAACGACGTGTAGCTGAGGCCATATCCGAAAGGATACAGCGGACCATTCACGCTCGTACGCCCGAAGCCGTTGTTGCCAGAGGAAGGCTGTCCGGCATGTGATCCCGGTTTGTACGGAAAGTTCAGTTCAATCTGCCCCAGGGACTTAGGGAATGTCACCGACAGGCGGCCGCCGGGGTTATAATCTCCGAAGAGCGTTTCAGCGATGGCAGTGCCTCCCTGCGGCCCGGGGAACCAGGCTTCCAGGATGGCAGGCAGGTGCTGCTGTTCCCAGTTGATGGTAAGCGGCTGGCCGTTGATCAGCACTGCTATGACCGGTTTGCCGGTGGCATGAAGCGCCTGTAACAGCTGTAACTGGCGGCCGGGCAGGGAAAGGTCTGTGCGGGAAAGGCTCTCTCCCACCCGTTTTTCATCTTCGCCCACTACGGCAATGATCACGTCCGACTGGCGGGCCAGGGCCACGGCTTCCGCAATGCCGGCCTGTTCGGCGCTGTCCGGCGGCGTGGGAATGATTTCCGTGCCGGGCCATCCGGGATTGACGATATCACAACCTTTGGCGTATTGTATGTTGACCGTCTTGCCCACCTGTTGGCGGATACCGTCCAGCACGGTGGTCACCGGGTTGTTGGACGGGCCGTAACGACTGATGGCGTGGGTAGATGCCGCCGCCAGCGGACCGGTCACCAGGATATTTTTCAGCTGATGTTTATCGAGTGGCAATGTTTCCTTTTCATTTTTGAGCAATACCAGCGATTCGCGGTTCAGCTGCAGCGCAAAAGCCTCGTCTTCGGGGGTATGCACGCCCCTATCGGCCAGTTTGGGATCGGTATAGGGCTTGTCAAACAGTCCCAGTCTGAATTTGACCCGTAGCACGTCGACCACGCGGCTGTCGATCGTTTTCATGGAAAGGCGGCCTTCTTTTACCAGTTCCCGTACCGGCAGGATGTAATCTTCCGGTGGGGTGAAGTTGGTACGTACATTAAGGCCCGCTTCCACGGCCTGTCTGACGGCATCTTTATAGTCTGAGGCCACATGGTGTTTACTAAAAAGGTATTCCACGGCTTCGCTGTCGGACACTACATAACCATCGAACCCAAATTCCTGGCGCAGCAGCTGGGTCAGGAAATAGTAGCTGCCTGTCACCGGTTCCCCGTCCCAGTCGTTGTAGCTGCTCATAACGCCCATGGGCCGCGCTTCCTGGATCACGCGGCGGAAGGGGTACAGAAATATCTGGTGCATTTCGTGGGGCGCCACATGGGGATCGGTGCGGGCGTCGCCATCACGGCCTCCTTTAGGCACGCTGTACACAGCATAATGTTTCAGGGTGGCGGCCACGCCTTCACTTTGCACGCCGAGGGTCATTTGTTTGCCCAGTTCAGCGATCAGAAAAGGATCTTCACCGTAACATTCCACCACGCGGCCCCAGCGGGGATCGCGGGCGGGGTCGAGGATAGGCACGTAAATATTGGTGTACCCCAGCAGCCGCGCCTCACGGCCGGCAATATGGCCGGCCTGCGCCACCAATGCCTTGTTCCAGGTGCTGCCTATGCCGATGGGGGCACAAAACGGCGTGGCCCTGTCATGACAAAGGCCGTGAATAGCTTCGTTGGTGAAGTCCACCGGGATGCCGAGGCGGGTTTCCTCGATAAACCAGCGCTGTACCGTGTTGATGGCGCTGGCATGTTTGCTGTAGGGGAATGACCACTGCGTCCGGGCTTTATTATTAAAAGGGAGACTGTTCAGTTCTTCGTCGATATTGGCGATGCCGTCTTTCCACACTTTATTCTTCCATTCCGGAGTGGGCATTTCATCTTTGAGCACCCGTCCATAACCGTACAGCGTGGCCATCTGGCAGGTTTTTTCATCCAGGGTCATCTGCGACAGCAGATCGGCCACGCGGCTTTCCACCGGCTGGGCAGGATCTTCAAAGATGTCTTTCCTGCCGTTTTTGTTAAAGTCTATCCATCCTTGCCGGTAAATGGGCGACTGCTGGCCGCTGGCCTGTGTGCCCAGCAGGGCCATGACGATGGCCGCCACGGAAAAATTACTGATCTGTTTATACATAATTCGCACGCCCTTCATAGGCCGCGCCTAAATTAAAGGCCCTGAAAGCGGATTGCAAATAATGCTGAAAATTGCACCAGCATTGGGTAAGATTATGCAGCAGGCAAAAAAAACGGTTGCATAACGAATATGCAACCGGTGGTAACTAAAAAAACACAAACTAAAAACTGAAAGGACATTACAGCATATAAGTTAATGGACGATACAGCATATAGGCTTAGGCGTTATACCTATAACGCGGATTTTAACAGAACCCCCTATCGGGAGAAAATAAAAAATTGCCTACATTAGCGGGGATCAATTCATTACTAAAACTCTATGAAGGTTAAATGATAACATCACCTTCTTATCAAGCATATAATGAGCTTTTCCATTCTCTATACAGTGAACTGTGTAATTATGCCAGCAGTTTTCTGAATGATGATGCAGCAGCTGAGGATGTAGTACAGGAGACCTTTATCCGGTTGTGGCAGAAACACCGGGAACTGATCGGGATACCGAATATCAAGGCTTACCTGTACAGGGCAGTACGTAATAATTCCATATCCGTCCTGCGCAAGCGCACCGCCGAAGAGGCGGGCAACAAGGGCTTTGAATGGGTAGCTGATATCAGTGAGGACCCGGACGCGCGGGAGATATCAGAGGCCAAACCGTTCTATGAACAGCTGATTTATGAGGCGATAGCCAACCTTCCGCCGCAATGCCGGGAGGTGTTCACCTGTTGCCGGCTTCAGGGAATGACCCATCAGCAGACGGCCGAAAAGCTGGGCTTGTCAGCCAAAACCGTAGAAAATTACATGGGACGCGCACTTAAAATATTGCGTAAGTACCTGGGACAGTACGGGTTACCGATTCTTTTATTTTTTTTGTTAAAAATTATTAACAAATACTAGGGGGTGTACGCCATTCCTTACGTTTTAATGTCAGAGCACACACTGTATAACATGGATACCTACATATATGAAATAATTGCAAAAAAGCTGTCATCCATTTCCACGCCTGAGGAGGAAGCAATTCTTCAGGAATGGCGGGAAGCCTCTCCTGATAATGAAGCCGCCTACGCAAAAACTGTCCAGGTATGGCAGGATGCTCCCCGCAGCCTTCGCCTTTCCGGAAACAAACAATTTAATGCCGCCGCAGCCTGGAGCAAGGTGGACCAGGTACTGCAACAACCTGCCACGCCCGCAAAGACCGTCCGGATGTCGGTAGTTAAGCTGGCTGCCGCCGCGGTATTGCTCATATCCCTCAGTGTAGGCGCCTGGTGGATAGCCAGCCGTCCTTCCCTGAAAGTGCAGGAACTGGCTGCTAATGACGGCAAAATCCACAGCCTTGAACTGGCTGACAAATCAGTGATCACCCTGCGCCCCGGCGCCAAAATAAAATATTCCGAAGGAGCCGAGCGGGTAGTGACCCTTGAAGGTGAAGCCTTCTTTGAAGTGGCCACCGATCCACACCGCCCTTTCCTTGTTAAAACTCCCAACCAGTCTGTTGTGGAAGTGCTGGGCACTTCTTTCACCGTAAAAACTGCCGATGCCCATACCACCGTCATCGTTTCTACCGGCAAGGTAAAACTGGGCATGGAAAACGATACTTCTTCCGTAATCCTTACCAGTGGCCAAAAAGGTACATGGGGAGACGGTCAGCTGAGCGCCGTCAACAACGACAATCCCAACTTTATGGCATGGAAAACAGGAATTTTGCAATTTAATGATCAATCACTTGTTGAAATATTGCCACAATTAGCCGACTTTTACGGCAAAGTCATCAGGATTGAGGATGGCTATCAGGCTACTGCGGCACAGCAAAAAGCTACGATCAGCTTCCAGGACCAGTCTTGCGACGAGGTTTTGCATGAATTACAACTTTTGCTTGGTTTCAACTACAAACAGGAAGGCGATACAATCGTCATCGGCAAGTAGACGGATAAACTACTTTCTTACCTTGATATTTAACTGCCTGCTGGTGCTTGCGCCCGCGGCAGTTTTGCATGCTCAGTCCAAAGAGGCGCCCATCCTGCAACAGGCGTATACCCCTCCCTCCAGGGAAGGCTCCATCCTCTTCTTTATCCAGGACATCCAGCGCCAGACAGGCATCAGCATCTCCTATAGTTCCAGCTTCCTGCATCTCAACAAAAAAGTGCAGCTGACGGGCAACGAAAACAGTACCGGCCAGGTGCTCAACTCGATTCTGCAGGGTACCGGCATCCAGGCAGCGGCCATCAACGGGAAAATATTCCTGCTACGCGAAGCCTCTCAAACCCAGTATTATACCATCAGCGGGTTTATCAGGGAAGAAAACAGCAAAGAGGTGATCATCGGCGCGTCCGTATATGACCCGGTGACCCGGCGCGGCGCTGCCAGCAACGCTTACGGCTTCTTCAGCGTACAGGTGCCTGATAGCTGCACCAGCATTGTGTTCTCTCATGTGGGCTATGAGACCTACATACTGCCACTCCCCCTTTCGGAAGCCCGGCAGATGGAAATATACATGCAGCCACGCAACCCGCTGCAAACAGTGGTGGTCAATGGCGACCAGGACTCTGTCACCCTGCAGGCAGGCTATATCAAAATGCCCGTCGGATATGTGTCCAATTTTCCGGCCCTGCTGGGAGAAAAAGACGTATTGAAGTCCCTTCAACTGTATCCCGGCGCCAGCAGCTCCCTTGAAAGCAGCAGCAACCTGCTGATACGTGGCGGCAACGCTGACCAGAACCTATACCTGCTCGACGGTGTGCCGCTCTACCATACCGGCCATCTCTTCGGCCTGTTTTCCATTTTCAACGGAGACGCCGTGAAAGACGTGTCTTTGTACAAAGACGCCTTCCCCGCCCGCTATGGCGGCCGCCTCTCCTCCGTGGTGGACATCCGTACCCGCGACGGCAACATGAAGGAATGGCATGGCAAAGCCACGCTCAGCCCCGTGTCCATCAGCACCGAGCTGGAAGGCCCTCTGGCAAAAGATAAAAGCGCCATGTTCCTCTCCTTCCGGCGGTCACTGATTGATGCCTATGGCAGGCAGCTTACCCATCAATATGGCAAGTACCAGCTTTACGACCTTAACTTTAAGCTCAACCAGCTGATCGACGATAAAAACAGGATCTACCTCAGTTTCTATAAAGGACAGGATAATATGGTCATCCCTAAGGACAATTCTGTTTTCACACTGCTGGATGATTACAAGTTCGCCTGGAGCAATATTACCGCCGCCCTGAAATGGACCCGCGTAATTTCTCCCAAGGTGTTCACCAATACCACCGCTACCTACAGCCGTTTTTATAACCTCTTTACCCAACGGTCCGAAGCAGGGCTGACCAGCGACCAGCCTTTTTTCAGCGGCCAGGGAGTTTCGCGTGTCAGAGATATCGCCCTGCACAATGAAACGGAATATACCATCAGCAACATACAAAAACTGTCTTTCGGCGGAGGGTACACCTATCACAACTTTGCCCCTACCGCCTACAGCAGTAACGTGGACGGCGGCGACGCCATCAAGCGGCCCGCCCCCAAATACTATATGTCGGAAATAACCTTGTATGGTGAAGATGAACTGCGCCTGTTTAATGACCGGCTGACACTGCGACCGGGGCTGCATTTCGGCGCCCTGGCCCAGAGCGGCTCCTTCTACAGCAGCCTGCAACCCAGGCTGATGATACGCTGGGACCTCCCACGGCAACAATATGTGCAGGCCTCCTATGCGCACATGACACAGTTCATCCATCAGCTGACTACGCCGGTTATCAATCTCCCTACCGACCTGTGGGTGCCCAGCACCGAAAACATCAAGCCGGAAAACGCCTTTTCCTACAGCCTTTCCTACCAAAAACAATGGGAGAACAAATGGCGGTTCAATGTCAACCTCTATTATAAACTGCTAAAAGATATCGTGACCACCAACACGGTGCTGAACATCTTCGACAATTCAGACCTGTGGGAGAAAAAAGTGATCAGCGGCACCGGGTACAACTACGGCAGTGAGCTGCTGCTCGAAAAAAATACAGGAAGGCTTACCGGTATCCTCAGCTATACCCTTTCCTGGGCATGGCGGGAGTTTCGTTGGTTCAACTTTGGTAAAATGTACCCCTTTAAAGAAGACCGGCGGCATAATCTGTCACTGGCCCTTAAATACCGCGTAAAACCGGGCTGGAGTATCTCCGCCTCCTGGAAGTTTGCCAGCGGCGCGCCATTCACGCTGCCTGCACAGATTTTCCCGGACTATGACTGGGGCCGTAACATCAATGGTAAACTGGACGGGCGCGCCTCTCCTTTTGCCTATACCCAGCTGAATTATCTGCCTTATATTACCAGGCTCAATAATTTCCGCCTTAACCCGGTACACCATCTCGACCTGGGAACTACCGTTTACCTGGGCGCTACGCGGGCTGTCCGGCACACGCTGACGGCCGGCGTTTATAATGTGTATTCGCGCAACAATCCTTTTATTGTCAGCTATGACCAGTTCGTGACATCGCTTGACACAGAGATTTATCCATTGCAGTTGTACCAGTACAGCCTATTCAGGACCTTACCTTATATCAGTTATACGCTTAAATTTTAGGGATGAAGTATTTGTTTTACATAGGGAGCCTTTTCTGCGTTGCTGTGTTAACAGGATGTATACATGAATTACCGGTGCCTCCTTCCAGTATAAAACCCAGAGCGGTGGTTTACAGTGAACTGGTAGCAGGGAAAAAAGCCGAGATGCGGGTAGGCAAAAGCAAGCCTGTAGGGCCGGACATTAACAATGATTTTGCGCCGGTGACGAACGCTGTGGCACAACTGCTAAACGCCGACAGCCAGTTGCTTGAACAGTTGCATTATGTAAAAGACACTTCCAGCAATATGGCCTTTTACCGGGGCAACACCCGCATAGACGCCAACAAGAGCTACATTGTACAGGTAAAAGTACCCGATACCAAAGATGTGACTGCAAAAACAACCATTCCTCCCGGTATTAAAGTGGAGCTGCTGGACACCTTACGGACCACGCTGAACGGACGTCCGGTGCTGCGGTTTCATTTCAATGTGCAGGCGCCGCCAGCCAACGGGCGGCAGTTTATCGTGATGGAAGCATTGAAGCAGCTGGTGCAACTGGACACGATCTTTATTTACCGGAACACGCGCTATCGCGTGCGCGACAAACGAACATTGTACGACCAGGTGAAAAATGAACCGGGCCTGGTTTCCTTCAAGGACACTGTGTACCTCAACAGCTATCTGCGTATCCCCGTTTACACACAGGATGAAAATGCAGACAACAACCAGGTGGGCGGCCTCAATGAAAACTACAACAGTATTCTTTTCACTCAGCGCGCCAAAGCGCTTGACACCCGGCTGTACCTCAATGCCACCGCGCTTACCGCCAGTACTCCCGGAGATAACATACCCATTGGCCGTGTGCTGGTGAATGTAAAATCGGTGACACCGGAGTATTATGATTTTCTGCTCACTTATGAAAAAGTAAGGCGCAATCCCGGCCTGAACAGCCTGATACAGGCCATCCAGCTACGCAATAATGCTATCGGCGGACTGGGCGTAATCGGCGGCTGCAATCAGGCTGCATATTATCTGTATTACGATCAGTTGTAGTCTTTTCCTGACATTTCCTTTGCGCCCTTTGCTCCTTTGCGAGAACAATTCCGTATTTTTGGGATATGATACCAGCATTTACGATAAGCGAAAGGACGCAGCATTTTCTAGGATTGGAAGAGCAATATGGCGCACACAACTACCATCCGTTGCCAGTGGTGTTGGAGCGTGGCGAAGGTGTTTTTTTATGGGATGTGGATGGTAAACGTTACTACGATTTTCTCTCCGGGTATTCTGCAGTTAACCAGGGACATTGCCATCCGCGGATCATTGCCTCGCTGATAGAACAGGCGCAGAAACTGACATTGACCTCCCGCGCATTTCACAGTGACCTGCTGGGAGAATACGCACAGTATATTACCGGTTACTTCGGTTATGATAAAGTATTGCCCATGAATACCGGTGTGGAAGCGGTGGAAACAGCGCTGAAACTCTGCCGGCACTGGGCTTATATGGTAAAAGGCATTCCGGAAAACAAGGCGAAGATCCTTGTTTGCTCCAATAATTTCCATGGCCGTACCCTCAATGTGATCTCCTTCAGCACCGACCCGTTGGCCCGGAATAATTTCGGACCGTTTATGAGCGGTTATGAAGTGATCCCCTACAATAATTTGCCGGCACTGGAACAGGCGCTGCAAGACAAAACGGTGGCCGGTTTCCTGGTAGAGCCTATCCAGGGCGAGGCCGGTGTGGTGGTGCCCGACGATGGTTACCTTTCCAAAGCCCGTGCTTATTGCCAGGATGCCAATGTGTTGTTCATAGCAGATGAGATACAGACCGGACTGGCCCGTACCGGCCGTATGCTGGCGTGCGACCACGAAAATGTACGCCCGGACATACTGATACTGGGCAAAGCCCTCTCCGGTGGCGTGTTGCCGGTAAGCGCGGTACTGGCGGATGATGAGATCATGCTGACCATCAAACCGGGAGAACACGGTTCTACCTATGGTGGCAATCCGCTCGCCTGTAAAGTGGCCATCACAGCGCTTCAGGTGCTGAAAGATGAGAAAATGACAGAAAACGCAGCTGCTATGGGACAGCTGTTACGCAAGGGGCTGGAAGACCTGCAGTCTCCTTATATAAAAACCGTGCGTGGAAAAGGCCTGCTGAATGCCATCGTGATCAATCACGCTGATCCGGAAGCAGCCTGGGACCTCTGCCTGACTTTAAAAGAAAACGGCCTGCTCGCCAAACCTACCCATGGCGACAAGATCCGATTTGCTCCACCACTGATCATGACTGCCACACAGGTTTCAGAATGTGTGCAGATCATTCAGAAAAGCATCGAAAAAGCGTTCAGCTAACTGCCAACGTATGACAGCACCACACAAGGCTATCCGCAGTTCCGGATGGAAAACCGACTTCCTGATCGGCTTTCCCGATGGTTTGTTCCTGCTCTTTTTTGCCACACAGGTTGTACAAACCTTTCCGCTGGAAGTACAGACCTTTTACAATATCCAACTCTGTATCCTGGCCGCAGGCAGCCTGCTGGTGATGTACAGCGCCTACCAGGCCAATAAAGGCGATGCCCAGCACGACAGCGCCCTCCTCTCCGACGACGAGCGGCGGAAACTGGCGCATCTCGACATCAACGACCACACCATCGCACACATTGCCGATGAAATGCAGAAAGACGCCGCGCAGTGGGAAACAACCCTGCAGCAGGAACAAGTGGTGGAAACAACGTTTAGCCGTCCCCGTGCCATGCTGAGCGCTTTGTTTACTGCCTTCTTTTTTTTGTTGGGAGGAATGTTGTCTGTAGGGCCTTATTTATCGAATGAAAATTTTCCGGCTGCTTCACAAACCAGTATGATGCTGGTTTTCCTGGGGTTGACCGTATTCAGTTTTATAAAAGCGAAAGTAACTAACCAGCGCCCACTACCCATTATCATCCGGTATTGGCTGATGGGCGCCGGTGTATGGTGCGGGGCCTGGCTACTGCACCGGATCTTTTAACCCCCGCGGGAGATTTAGGACTTAGGTGTCTTCCTGGGTGTAGGGGTAAGCAGTACACAAACAAATGCTACGGCAGCCGCAGCTACTGAAATATACAGCGCTATGCCCGCCTGCGGACAAACGCCGGCCTCACAGCGGGAAAACAGCAGCATGTTACGGAAAGACCATGCCAGCATAAAACCCGCTACAAAAAGGTTCATTCGCATCACCCATTCGTTCTTCACCAGAAAAATAATCACTGCCAGCACCGCCAGGAAGATATTCAGTTTCCCCGGCTCCCCATAGCTGGAGCCGGTAGTATTTAACCCGGTAAATACCAGGTGCCGGCTCTCGATCACCGCCCACGGGAAAAATGCACAAATAATCACCACCACCGCAGCAATAATTCCGATAATAGAAGTCTTAGACATGTAGTTCAGTTTATTAAGAAGCGCAAGTTAGAGATTTTTTGATTTTCGATTTTTTGATTTTGGAATTTTAGGGAGTTATCAAAGCATGTCTCCCATCTTCTCAAAATCAAAAAATCGAAAACCAAAAAATTTCAACATTTACTTCGCTCCCGGTTCGCAATGTGCGCGCAGATAGTTAGTATACAGGGTAGACAGGTGCGTGAAAGTGCCCTCTCCTTCCGAAATGCTGTGTGTGCGGTTAGGATAAGCCATGAACTGGATTTGTTTGTTGTATTTGATCAGTTCATTGAGCAGCATCTCCGCGTTCTGATAATGCACGTTGTCATCTCCGGTACCGTGTATGTACAGCAGGTTTCCACGCAGGTTCCTGGCATAGGAAATGGGTGAGCCCTTCACAAAATCTTCCCGGTTCTCTTCCGGCAGCCCCATATAACGTTCCTGGTAGATATTGTCATAGGTCAGCTGGTTGCCTACTGCAGCTATAGCGATGCCTGTTTTGTAGATGTCCGGGTACTGGAACATAAGGTTAAGCGTCATGGAACCGCCGCCGCTCCAGCCCCATACCGCTGTACGGGCAGGATCGATATAGGCATATTTTTTCATGAGCGCCTGAGCAGCCTGTGCCTGGTCACGTGCGTTGAGCACGCCAACTTTGCGGTAGATGCTTTTACGCCAGTAGCGGCCTTTGGGCAATGGTGTGCCTCTGTTGTCCATGGAAGCGTAGATGTAGCCATCTGCCGCCATATCGCCATCATAGAGGAAGTTGCGGCCTGCACCGGCCACATCGCGGGTGGTGGCGCCGGCAGGTTCGCCGTATACATAAAATACGATCGGATATTTTTTGGAGGGGTCGAAGTCTTTAGGTTTGCGCATCCAGCCACCGATCCTGATGCCGTCAGCGGTCTGCACCTCGAAATACTCCACACATTTGCCTGCGGCCGCGGCCTGTTTCAGCGCCTGTGCCACTTCCGGGCTGCTTTTATGCGCCGGCAGCTCCACATTTTCGCTGACGGGGTACATGCAGGCGTTGCTAAAGGAATGTACCGCCCAGCTGCTGTAGGGTGATATATTGTATTCATGTGAGCCGGGCTGGTCGGCCGGTGTGATACGTTCCGCTTTGCCGCCATTCAGCGGAATGCGGTAAAGGTATTCCTGTACCGCGTTGTCCGGTGAAGCGGTGAACCAGATCTGATTACCGGTTTCATCGATTTTGGCGATGGTCATCACGTCATAGTTGCCGGGCGTCAGCAGTGTGGCTTTTCCGGTTTCAGTGGAGACGGTGTACAGATGGCGCCATCCGTCCTGTTCACTTACCCAGACGAAGTCTTTTCCGTTGCGGATAAAGTCCCACCCGGCGATGTTGTCATCGTCCCAGCGGGATTTCACGTCGATCCAGGCGCTGTCTTTTTCTTCATACAACGTATGTACTTTACCGTTAGTAGCGTCGCAAAGCATGATTTTGCTTTCGTTCTGTTTGCGGTTAAGCTGTTGGATGATCAGTTGTTTTTTACCGGGCACCCATTCCATGCGGGGGATGTAATGCTGTTGCTGATCCCCGGGAACGTCCATCCAGCGGGTGTTGGCAGTGGCGATGTCCACTACGCCGACGCGGCAGGCGGAAGGGCTTTGACCCGCCACGGGATATTCTACCGGCACATTAAAGGAGTAGATGGAATCGGTATTATTGATCATGAGGAAGTCGCGGATTTTGGTCGCGTCTATCTGCCAGTAAGCGATGCTTTTGCTATCGGGGCTCCAGCGGAAACCGTCGCGGCAGCCGAATTCTTCTTCATAGGCCCAGTCGAAGGTACCATTGATAAAACGGCGGGTACCGTTGGTGGTCAGCGCTTTGATGGTGCCGGTGGCCAGGTCTTCCACATAAAGATTGTGTTCACTCACATAGGCGGCCCTGGTGCCGTCAGGAGATAACTTGGCGAACATCAGCGAAGATGCGGCATGACCTTTGCCTAACTGCTGAAGCTTGCCGGATGCAAGGTCCAGCAACCAGTAGTCGCCGCGGGTTTCATAACGCCATACTTTTTTTGAATTGGTGTAGATCAGCAATTTTTTTTCATCTGCTGAAAAAGAGAAGTCCCGGACCGGCAGTGCTTTGGCGGCGCCTGCAGGAGTATACTTTCCGGCCGGCACCATGACCGTGGGAGCGGCACCTGATAAGGGAGTGGCAACAATGCCCTGCGGTTCGGCCTTTAAAGTGGCCCGACCATCGCGCGACCATTTGATTCCTTTGCCCGGTTGAGCGAACAGGGAGAAACAGCTCACCACCAACAAGGCTACCAATAGTGTTATTTTCTTCATTGTGGATATATAAAACACAATGGTAACCAAATTTTTAAAAGTAAAGAGGAAGATTATGGCCAGCGGAGCGGCAAGCATGCCGGAAGGTCAACTTTTGAAGATATGATCTTTTTTAAAATTTTTTGCAGGATGTGGATAAAAAAGTTTTCACATAGGGAAAAAATTATTTCTTTTTTTCTATTTTTATGCAAATATTAATAATTAATTAATGATTATCAGTTTGTTAGTCAACTGTACAACACTGTAAAACAATCTCAAAATCCTGGAAAAACCATTTGATTATGATCCAAGTTACCTTATCTTATAAAGACCGTGAATTTTTTCAGTTTGAAGATACTTTCCTGGCCCAGATAGCAGAGAATACCAAAAAGCTGCTCTACGCCTTGCTGGAAGACATATACGACCTCCTGGCGCTCGAAAAAGGCCGTTTCCGTATCAATCTCGATCATCAGCCTAAAATCGAGGTGGAAGGCTTCAGCAATGACCTGCGTAACCAGATAGAACGTACCCTGCGCGGCGAATACGACTATGATTATTGATATCACGCGGTAACGCGGATATTCCTGTATACTGATTATCTTAGCGCGAAAATCAGACAGGGGAATGTCACTCACCTACATACAGGGGCTGGAGTTGTCCGGCACTTTTGCTTTCGCCGTTTCCGGAGCAACGGCAGCCATCAATAAATCCTACGACGTTATAGGGCTGCTGGCCCTGGCTTTTATCACCGCCATTGGCGGCGGTACTATCCGTGACCTTCTGATCGGCGCCACGCCGGTAGCCTGGATGACCGATGAACTCAGCAATACCGCCATCATTCTTGCGGCTGTTATCGCAGCCGTTTTTTTCTCCTACGTAAAAATATTGCAACGCTGGCTGAACATCTTCGATGCTATCGGCCTCGGCATGTTCACCATCACCGGTATCAATAAGGGCATTGCAGCTGGACTGCCTGTTCCCGTGTGTGTAGCCCTCGGGGTTATTACCGGTGCTTTTGGCGGGTTGCTCCGCGATGTGATCACCGGTGAACAACCGATCCTCTTTACCCGGGAAATCTATGCTGTGGCTTCCCTCGCCGGCGGTTCCCTTTTTGTGCTGGCCGGTATTTTCACACATCTGCCCGGAGGCGTTATTCAGAGTATATCCGTTACCGTTATTGTAGGCATACGCCTGTTAAGCCTGCGTTACAACTGGCAGCTGCCCCGTATCCGGCAGTAAAAAAATATTCTTCCGGGAAATTGAGTTTTTGGAAATTACGAATTAATAAATTTCCTATATTGAGGTATGATGTCTCTGTTCGATAACTACTTTGCATTTGCCACCACCGTGTTCATGGGATTGCTGGCCATCGTCAATCCGATTTCGGCTATACCGGTTTTCCTGGAGCTGACTTCCTACATGGATAAAAAAGCCAAACGCAACATCGCCACCAAATCGGTATTGATAGCTTTTTGTATCATCGTTGTATTCAGCGTGGCAGGCAAACTGATCTTCCATGTGTTTGGAATCACACTGGCCGCACTGCGGGTTACCGGCGGCATACTGGTATTTGTGATAGGCTATGAGATGGTGAGAAGCAAGGAAGAAACCGCACAGGCACAGAAGCTGGGCGACCAGCCTGTTAAAGCGGACCAGGGCATCAGCGTGGCCATCACGCCGCTTGCCATGCCGTTACTGGCCGGCCCCGGCGCCATCACCACTTCCATGAGCTATTCCGCGGCCAAAGACCTGACCCATCTTGCCATTGTTATGGTCGTATACGCCATTATATGTTACATCACCTATCTCCTCTTCATCGCCGGCGAGCGCATTGTCCGCATTATCGGCACTAACGTCATGATGGTAGTGACTAAAATGATGGGGCTGATCCTCGCCGTGATAGGCGTTCAAATGCTGGCCCTCGGCATCAAGGAACTGTTCAATCTGTAATTTTTATTTCTTGTCAACAATTTCAAAACGTTTCGTGTTATTTAAGCAATGACGCAAGCGAGACAGTTTTGTAGTTATTCTGTGATTTGACAAACAGCTATTGGCGTTGACCACTTTGAGTTCATCCAAAAAGATCATCCAGGGAATTGTTGGCCCGGCGTGACAAAATATTAACTATTGCAGAGCAGTCTAATTTAACCACTCCTCCATTATTTCAGTTTTACAACAGTCCGTGCCGAAAGGCATGTCAGGATATTCGTGTGCCATAAAGATTTTAGTTGAACAACAGGTAAATATCCGTTATTGATTACTAGGTGGATGTTACCGTTCCCTTTTTTCAATAGGAACAGAAGAAATCAATATAGACGGAACAGTTAGCAAAAAGCCGTCCCGAATCATCGGGACGGCATGTTTTTTCCTGCAAGGGTATTATCAGTGAATGGCAATACCATCCTTGATTTCATCGGTAGCATTCACCAGCACCTCATCTCCTGCTTTCAGGTTACCGAATACCTCCGTAGAGTCATTATGGTGATTCCCTTCCTGTACGTCTACCCACTGTGTCCGGTGGTCTTTTACAACGATCACGTATTTTCTTTCGGTAGACATGACCACCGCAGATGCGGGTACCACCAGGGCGGCAGCGGAACCGTTGACCGGCATCGTAATTTCCGCATACATACCGGGTTTCAGTTCACGGGAAGTATTGGCTACGTCCACCTCTACCGCTTCGGAGCGGTATCTGTCATTTAAAGTGCCTGCTTCACGGGAAACGGCGCCCTTAAATACTTTCCCCGGCATGGCATTTACGCTGAAGTTCACCATGGACTGCCCCATCAGCTGACCGCTGTAGATCTCAGGCACCTGTAACACGAGCCTCAGTTTATCTTCCTGCTCCAGCATCAGCATGGGCTTATCCCCCACTTTTGTGTCGGGGCCGACCAATGCGCCGGGATGGATGTTTCTCTCAGTGATCACGCCATCAAAGGGGGCCGTTACCGTGAGATAGTCCCGCATAACGCCGCGGGCGCGGAAATTGGCCTGCTCGCTGTTCATCAGCGCACTGTCGCCCAGCATACGGGCTTTGGACAGCTCCAGGTCGTGGGCCGAAATAGTGCCCGGCGTTTCATCCGCCGTGGCGATGGTACGCTCATAATTGTCTTTGCTGGCGGCAAACATGGCGCGCGCCTGTATGTACTTGGATTGTGCCGCATAATACTGTTGCGTGATCTCCGGTGCTTCCAGCACCAGCAGCACCTGCCCTTTTTTCACGCGGGAGCCGCGGTCCACCATAATGCGGCTGACAAAGCCATTCACACGGGGATAGATACTTACTTTCTGAAATGCTTCCAGTGTGCCCGGCAGGCGGATACTGCCCGACAAGGGCTGTTGTACTACCCTGGCAAACTGGTACTGCCTTTCGTGCGCCACTGGTTTGTATTCCGGTGCAGCAGCCGAATGACAGGCCGCCAGTGCAACCACCAGGCCCAACATCATCCAATTAGCAGTCATATTTTTCATATATATAATTTTTTATGTTGAATTAAAGATCTGTAGGCATTAAAGAAGGGGATTCGAGGGTGGCTTTCTTTTGCATCCGTGCGTATACGAGTGGCAGTATTAGCAAAGCGGCCAGTGTAGAGGCGATCAGTCCTCCTATTACAGCCCGGCCCAGTGGTGCCGTCTGGTCGCCTGCTTCCCCGAGGCCGGTGGCCATTGGTATCATCCCGGCTATCATCGCGAGGCTCGTCATCAGGATAGGCCGTAAACGGATGCCGGCACTCACCACTGCGGCTTTGCCTGCGTCATGATAAGACGACCGCAATTTCTCCGCATTAGTGACAATAAGGATCGCATTGGCCACCGATACGCCGGTAGACATGATCATGCCCATGTAAGACTGCAGGTTAAGCGTAGCGCCTGTCATCAGCAAGGCCAGCAAAGCGCCGGCAATTACCGCAGGCACGGTCACCAGTACCACTGCTGACAGCCTGAAGGACTGATAGTTGGCGGCCAACAGCAGGAATATCACCACTACTGCCATCGCCAGCCCGCGTTCCAGGCTTTCCAGCGTGTCTACCAGCAGGCTTGATGCTCCTTTCAATTCCACTATCAGTCCTTTAGGTGGCGTCCCGGCATCCTTCACCACCTTTTGTACCGCGGCGGTGGCAGCGCCCAGATCTTTGCCGCTGATATTGGCACTAACGGTCACGAACCTACGTGGACCGGCGCGGTCATATTCACCCGGCATTTCGGTGGTGCGGAAACTGGCCACATCTGCCAGCACCGGCCTTGGCTGGCCCGGTACCAGCGGTATCTCCTTTAAGTCATTGATGGCCGTCATGCTGTATTCGGGTACCTGCACCTGTACCTGATAGGTATAGGCCACTTTCTCGTCCAGCCACTGGTTCTTTTCTGTAAAACGGCTGGAGGAAGTAGACGCCGTCACCGACCGTGCCACCTGGTAAATATTCAGTCCCATCTGCGCCAGTTTGAGACGGTCAATCTCAATACTGATCACCGGGAAATGCAGCGGTTGCGCTATCTGCACGTCCCGCAGGAAAGGTATCTGCTTCAGTTGCGATACCAGCCCTTCCGCATAACCGGCAATCTGTTTCATGTCTTTACCCGCCACCCGCAGCTCGATCGGCGTGGAAGCCCCCTGAGCCATGATCTTCTCGGTGAGGTCTATCGGTTCAAAAGACAGGCGCATCTCTGGTATTTTCGCGGTAATGTTCGCCCGCAACTGGTCCTTCAGCTTTTCTATATCTACTTTATAATCTTCATCCAGGTTCACCTGCAACACCGCTTCGTGCGTACCGCTGTTGAAGATGTAAAGGTTGCTGGTGCCATAGCTGCTTGGGATCAGACCTACATAGGCAGAGCTGATGGACACATGCCCGTTGACAGTGCTGTCGATGATATTCAGTACTTCATGCAAACTGCCTTCGGTCCGTTCCAGCCGCGTACCGTCCGGCATACGAAGCCTTAACTGAAACTGACCGGCATTCACATGCGGCATCAGGTCTTTCCCTATCCACCAGTAACAGCCACCAGCCAGCAAGAGCGAGCCTATCACATATATGCCGACGATCAGGCCCGAACGTTTCATGCTGTTCTCCAGTATGCGGACAAAACGTCCCTTAAAACGTTCAAAACCGTCTTTCTTTGCCTCCGGCACCGTTTCCTGGTGTTGCATATGCTCATTCACTTCTTTTATCTCCCCGTTGTCCAGCGCCAGGCCGGCGTGGCTGTGGCCATGGCTGAACTTCTCCGCTTTAAGCCACCAGTTGGACACCACCGGTACCAGCGACTGCGCCGCGAAGAACGATGCGATCATAGCAAAACCGATGGACAGGGACAACGGCAGGAACATGGCACGGGGAACACCGGTCATGATGAAAGACGGTGCAAAAACGGCGAGGATGCACAACAGGATCAGCAGCAGCGGGAAGGCTATCTCCTCACAGGCATCGTAAATGGCGCGTCTGACAGGCTTGCCCATTTCGAGGTGCTGGTGTATGTTTTCGATGGTCACCGTGGCCTGGTCTACCAGAATGCCGATAGCCAGTGCCAGTCCGCTGAGCGTCATCAGGTTAATGGTTTGTCCGGCCAGTTGCAGTCCCAGTACCGCGCATAACACGGCAATCGGGATGGTGACCACTACCACGAGGCAGCTGCGCAGGTCGCGCAGGAACAGCAGCACCATGAGGCCTGTGAGCAACGCGCCCAGCAGGCCTTCTGTGATCAGGCTTTTCACTGCGTTGATCACAAATACGGACTGGTCAAATTCATAAGATACCTTTACATCATCGGGCAGGAGGCTTTGCATCTCCGGCAGTTTGGCTTTCAGCTTTTTCACCACGTCCCAGGTGGAGGCATCGGCAGTTTTTACCACAGGGATGTACACAGAACGTTTTCCATTTACCAGCGCATAGTCCACCGTTACGTCGGCCGCATCGGCCACGCGGGCCACGTCTTTGATGAACACGGTAGCGTTGCCGTTGGTAACGATCGGTATCTCCCCAAAATCCGTCACTTCTTTTTCGAGGGAGTTGATGGTAGTCACAAACATGGTGTTATTGATGCGGATGTTGCCAGAAGGCGTCATCACGTTGTTTTTGGCGATGGCTTCCACCACCTGGTCGGCCGAGAGGTTGAAGCTGCGGAGGCGCTGAGGGTCTACGTTGACCACCACCGAGCGGGAGTTGGCGCCAAAAGGCGGCGGAGCGGACAATCCCGGCACCGAAGCAAACATTGGCCGGATACGGGTTGCCGCGAGGTCGTAGATTTCCTTCAGTGATTTGTCGGGACTGCTGAAAACCAGTTCCCCTACCGGCAGCGACGATGCGTCGAAGCGCAGCACCTGTGGCGGCAGTGCGCCCGGCGGGAAAAACTTCATGGCCCTGTTCACCTGCAAAGCTACCTGGGCAGAGGCTTCCGCCATATCGGTGCTTTCATAGAAAGTGAGTTTCAATAACGTTAACCCCTGTATGTTTTTGGTAGTGATATTTTTTACGCCGTTCACATACAGGAACTGGTCCTGTAAGCGCGTGGCAAAAAAACCTTCCATCTGTTTGGGCGACATGCCTCCGTACGGCTCTATCACATAGATAGTGGGCAGGTTCAGTTTGGGAAATATATCGATGGGTATACTGAATATAGCCAGAATAGAAAACAGCAGCAGACCGGCGGTGAGCACCACCACCGTGACCGGCTTTTTCAGGGCTGAAGAGACTAAAGACATAAGCGTTACTTTAAAATGAAAACCGGTATCTTCCTCAGAGGCTGCTGATCAGCTGTCCGAGATTATTGTCGGCGTAAGCCGCGCGGAACAATGCTTTCCAGGCTTCGTCGTGGGCCTGTACCAGGTCTGTCTCCGCCCGGTTGAGCACAAACAGTGCATTGGTGACTTCGATGATACTGGTCAGACCATGTTTATACAGCGCCATTTTCTGTTTGGCGGCAGCCTGAGCGGCCTGCAATTGCAGGGGCAGTTCTTTTAGTTTAGCCTGTGCCGTTAGTATGTCGGCCTGCGCCTGCATATACAGGCTTTGTAGGTTGGTGCGCGACGTTTCCAGTTCCTGCTCCGCGGCGGCGGATTTCTGCTTTTGCACCGCCATTTTATCACGGGTATGTTTCAAATCTGCCACGTTCCAGGTGATGCCCAGTCCGAGGAGATAGTTGTAACGGCTGTACCCTAATCCGCTGAAGAGGTTTTTATCATACATATCGTTGAAGCTGCCGCTGGAGCCGCGCATCCATCCGGCCGCCATCAGGTTTACTTTGGGCAGCAGTTGTTTGCGGACCACCTGCTCCTGCGCCTGCTGGCGCTGGTACAGGGCGTGGTAGTATTCCAGCAGCGGATGGCTGTCTGCCGGCCGCAAAGAATCCGGCTGCAGCAGTTGTGGTAAAGTGGCGCCACTACCAAACAATGGCAGCACCTGTGTGGTGTCCAGGCCGGTGAGGGCAGCCAGTTCGATACGTACCTGATTGTAGCGGTTGGCCACCTCCAGCAGGCTCAGTCGTGCTTTGGACAGCTCTGCGGCAGCGATGGCGCTGTCTACGCCCGGTTTGAGGCCATGCAGCACGATGGAGGTCACCGCACGGGCCATCTCGGCATTACGCCGGATGTTGTCTTGCTGTATTTGCTGAAGTTCGTTTAGCCGTAACAGTTCCAGGTAGTCCCTGACCACTGTTACCGTGAGCTGGTTGGTCATGTTGTTCAGGTCTGCTTCATTCACGTGCAAATCCTGGCGGGCCGCGGCTTTTTGTGTACCGTAGGCGCCGAAATTATAGATCTCCCACTGCATGGATGCCATGGCAATATTTCCGCTCATGAGCGCAGCGTTGTTGTCGGCCCGTATGCCACCGGAGGTGGAAGGGATCATGCCCATGGTAAAATAAGAACCATAGATGCTGTTATCAGTACCTGCATCCACCTGCTCATGTAATTTGAGGGCAGGATACCAGTTGTGTTTCACATCTGTCAGGTTGGCTTCTCCCGCTTTCACAAGCGCCTGTTTCGCCTTCACGGCAGGATAATGGGCCAAGGCCAGGTCTACAGCCTGCTTAAGAGAAAGACTGTCTGCGACCGGGCCGGCGAACAAAGAGGTAAATGGCAACAGACATAGCAATAGCCCATACCTCTTTTTCGCGGTTATATGTATACGCATAATTCGCTGAAAAGATTAGTAAATCATTTATGGATTTGGGGATTTCGGGATTTGGGGATTTCGGGGATAGTTGATAACGGAAACCGCGCCGACTAACGGAGCAGGACATCCGAAAAATCAAAAAATCCGTCAATCAAAAAATCCCTAAATAAACTGAGGCGGGCCTCGCCAGCTGCGGAGCGGAACGGGAACGTTGAGGTAGGGGTTGCAGTGATATCCTGTGCGGGTATCATCTACATAAATAAAATACGGAGGAAGGGAAGCACAGTAGAGGGAACATACCTGGCTGTGGCTGTCGTTAATGCCTACCGGCCGGCGTTTCAACTTTTTAATGGTCGTCTTGTACCGGGGGGTATGTTTCAGCACGTACTGTGTGATGCTGAAGGTATGCTGGTTGTTTTGTGAGCGCGCATAACCATCGCCCTGCTCCACTTGCGGGAGCACGCAGACAGTAATGAGTACTAGGAATAACAGCCTTAATATTTTCACATCCAACCAACTTAATGTCCACTAAGTTATTGAATGAGACTGGCTTTTACCAGACCACTCATCACATTTTAATCATATTTTAATACCCGGGGAAATCAGAAAAAGCAGACCAGGCAAAGTTCTTCCATCTTCAGCAGGGCATTGGCGAGACGGAAATCCTGCATTGGGAAACAGGCAAATGACTGGTATTCATCCAGCGCCGGACCTATGGCGACAATCTTCAGGTCAAAGGCTTCCAGCTGTTCGTTAAAATGGTCCAGCAGCGCCTTGGCGAAATCTTCCGCGGACTGTATTGCTTCATATTCTTCGGGGGTGGGCGCCTCAAGGGTAGCACCTGCGCTTACCAGCGGCGAAAGTTCATTGAGGGCGAACACACCTTCGTCAGACAGCGTCCGCCATTCAAAATCGGTCAGGTTACCGGTTTGCTGCAAGGCTACCTGCAGCTCCTCCCATATGGCTATCACATTGGCAGGCACGTTGTCCGGCAGGTTATTGATCTGTTCTTCCGCTTCGTCTTCTTCGAAAATATCCAGGTAGAGCTGGGACAACAATTCCCGCGCATTGCCCTGTGCCTTCAGTTTGTCAAACATCTTCAATTCCCTGACCATGGCATTCCAGCGCAGCGTAAGCTCTTCCACGTCTTCCGCCAGCAGGTCGTCAGTAATCATCACGGCAGTCTCTTCCAGCTTGTAATTGTCAAGCCGGCTTTTCTTCACGATCAGTTCTTCTCCTTCAAACGACAGTTCATAAGTGGCGCAATTCAGAAAGCGTGTACCAATCACTACTTTGTCGGGGAATATTTCATGAATAACATCTTCTTCCGTATCGATATGAGAATTACCGCCCGGCTGTCCGAATGTAGTGGTCAGCCAGTTAAAATCCGCCTGTGATATACCTGTTGGCATCATCATAATAATAAAATTGATCAGCAAATGTAGCGAAATTAGCTGAGGGCGCCTGCGTCGATAAAAGTAGTTAAATTAGCAAAAGGAACTATTACACAAGCTTCAAATTTAATCATCATGGAAAAACGGAAACTTGGAAATTCAGGGCTGGAAGCGGCCCCCTTTGCCTTTGGCGGGAATGTATTCGGATGGTCTGCTAATGAAACTGTTTCTTTCCAACTGCTGGATGCCTTTACCAGCAATGGATTCAATCTTATTGACACTGCCGACGTTTACTCTCGCTGGGTAACGGGCAACAAAGGCGGAGAATCTGAAACCATTATCGGCAAATGGTTGAAACAAAGTGGCAAACGTCATGAAGTACTGGTAGCCACCAAAGCCGGAGGCGACATGGGCGAAGGCGTCAATAACACCAAAGCCTATATCATTAAAGCAGCAGATGCCTCGCTACAGCGGCTGCAAACCGACTATATCGATCTTTACCAGACCCACTTTGATGATGGCAAAACCCCGGTGGAAGAAACACTGGATGCTTACGCCACCCTGATCAAGGCAGGCAAGGTAAGGGCTATCGGCGCTTCCAACATGAGTACAGACAGACTGATTGCCAGCCTGAAAGCCAGTGAGCAGCAGGGCCTTCCGCGCTATGAAACCTATCAGCCGGAATACAACCTGTATGACCGTGCCGGTTTTGAAAAAACGTATATGCCTCTCTGTGAGCAATACGGGTTAAGCGTGATCAGCTACTATTCCCTGGCCAGCGGCTTCCTGAGCGGCAAATACCGCAACGAGGCAGATATAGAAAAGAGCAAGGCCCGCGGCCGGACAGCGCTCAGCTATCTGAATGAAAGAGGCCTGCGTATCCTTGCGGCCCTCGACCAGGTGGCAGCCCGCTATCACAGTACGCCCGCAGGCGTTTCCCTCGCCTGGCTCCTCACCCGTCCTACCGTGGCGGCGCCCATCGCCAGCGCCACCAGTGTGGCACAGCTGCAGGATATTATCAAAGGAATTCAGCTGCAACTGGATACGGATGCGGTCCATGTGCTGAACGAAGCGTCCCAGGGCTGAAGCCCTGGGCTACGATTAGATTGGATTGTCTTATAACGAAAAAGCTGGCTTAAATAAGCCAGCTTTTTCGTTTGTATAATCTGATGGAGGAGTCTTTAAACTTCTCCCGTCAGGAGAATTTGTTTGTCAGAGTTTTATTTTGATACCTGCATTCACGCCCAATCCACCGATGTTGATGTATGATTTCAGGTCGTTGGACGGCTCATTG
Source organism: Chitinophaga varians (assembly GCF_012641275.1). Classification (NCBI taxonomy): domain Bacteria; kingdom Pseudomonadati; phylum Bacteroidota; class Chitinophagia; order Chitinophagales; family Chitinophagaceae; genus Chitinophaga; species Chitinophaga varians. Next base: position 1,598,187 of record NZ_JABAIA010000003.1, read on the forward strand.
TCATTTTTGTAATACACTTTGCTGCCGATCTGATTGACAGGTGTATTGGAATTCTTGTCGAGCGTAGTGACGTATTTGGTGTTTTTCTCTGCCACACTAAGATCGCTGAGGCTGCGGGTCGGTTGCCCTGGAACCGGCGCCACCACTGCGCCCGTAGAGGCGTTAACGATGTTGTTGGTTTGGTCGAAGGCGGTGACTTCTTTTTCCTTACTTCTTACCGGCACGTTGCGGTACTCACCTTCCACGAAGATGTCTATACGCGGGCTGACGTAGAAGTTCACACCGATAGCGCCCTGAAAGCCCAGGGTGATGTTAGGTTTCACCTCTTCTTTGCGGTGGATGGTGGTATGTACCATGGTACCGGGCGGAATACCGGCCGGACTGGTGAGCTGGTCCACGTCTGTGTCAATATGGAGACGGCCCCATAATGGCACTACCAATCCTACACGCACGTACGGATTTACTTTCTCAAATCCGGGATTGAGCACCAGCGCAGGCGCAAAGTCGATAGCGTTTACATAACCGTATGATTCCACACTGGCCAGTTGTTTCCCGCTGCCTGCCGCGGTCGTGAGATTCCTTGTCATCAGGTTTTTCCGGCTATGGTAATAGTTGAACGAAGCTTCCACGGCCATATACTTATTGATATTGTATCCTACAGCAATTCCTCCTCTTGCGCCTTCACCGTAGGAGCCTGTGAGCACTTTACGGCTGAGGGTGTCCAGCGGATTGGGACGTGTGGGATTATATTCAGTATGCAGGTCCTGCGGTGGAAACGGGCCAACGTTCGGGAACTGTCCCGGGAAAACACTAAAGAAGTAACCACCGGTTACTTTGAGATAAAATTTTGACTGTTGTGGATGTTTGCCGGTGAGCTCCTGGGCCTGGAGGCTTCCTGCAAGGGTTAATGCCAGCATAGTGGCCGAAAACAGGTGCACTTTTTTCATAAACAGTGGTTTTGGTGAGATGGTTTTTCAACCTATCGGAAGTTAATGAATTGTTATCAAATAACAAGCATCCCACCAAACTGTTTAGAAGGCTTCTGCCAGTGACAGGTAAAATCCTTTCTGCCTGGACTCGCCGTCTCTCTTCTCACCAACGGCATAGTCTATACGAATTGTCAGTTTTGCGTTTTCGTCATAGAAGTAGCGGATACCACCGCCAAAGCTGGGCTTAAAGCCGTTAAGCGCAAAATTGTGGTTATTGAACACAGAACCGGCACCGGCAAAAGCGGCCAGTGCGAACTTCGGCCAGATGTCCACAAACCATATTTTGATATGCATTTTCGGATCAATCAGGTAACGGTACTCCGCCTGTCCTGCCAGGTAATTCTGATCACGGTAACGGCCGGTGTAATAACCGCGCATCATATTATCATTCCCCATTTCGGGCAACAGGTAAAAAGGCAGTTTGTCGCCCTGCAGGCTGTTGAACACGCCGTTCAGTCCCAATGTGCTTTTGGGAGACAATGAAATAAAATGCGAGCCCTGTGCTTCCAGCTTGAACAATGGCTCTGAGCTGACAAACGCCGGCGCATAAGCCGCATTCAGCCGCAGCCACCAGCCTTTACGGGTGTAGTTCTGGTTGTCACGGTTATCGAAGATGCCGGTCAGCCCGATGAAAGTCACATGGCCACCATCCTTGCCTACCAGCGGCATCGTGTTGTAGATGCCTTTGTCATCTTTACTGCTGTAGGAATCGTTTTGGTACAGCAGCGAAGCACCGGCGTAAAAATGGCCGCCAACACGGCGTTCCGCTTCCAGCTGCGCTTTATAGCGGGTATTATTCAACAGGGAGCGGTCATCGTGACGCGTTTCATTACCGATACCAAAGAAATACAGCGGGAAGTTATGGTACCGCAGATTGCCCTTGTAATGCCAGGTATTACCACGGGTCCAGATATTGGCCTTCAGATCTATTTTGAACTGGCTCTCGGTAGTGATGGCCGGAATCAGGTTCAACGTGGAGTTACGGGTGGTGATGTCCGGATTTTTATTGTCTGTATAAAAAGAATACAACATGGCGGCGCCAATTTCCAGTCCTTTTTCCTGGGAATAGCCCAGTACGGGCAGCGGGAAAAAGCTGCGCTTCCGGAATGCAAGACTATCCGCCGGAGGGGGTGTCCTGCCTGTAGAAACTGTGTCCTGTTGCGCCTGGGTGCCAATGGCCAAAGAAACGAACAACGCCGTGATAGTAAGTGCTTTATACATGGCCGCAAATGTACACCATAAACAATTACGAATGACGAATTACGAATTACGAATGGAAGAGCTGTTTAAGGCAAAGGTCACTTGGTGACTGCTCTGACCGGGATTCCTCCATTCGTAATTCGTAATTCGTAATTTGTAATTGATTTAGCGGTCTGAATGGCCCAGTTGTTTATCGGGTGCTACCAGATCGCGCACGAGTTGTTTCAGGAATTTTATTTCCGGGAAATGCCCGGCTTCTTTCCGGTCGAAGATCTGCTGATCGTTCAGGAAGATGGTGTAGGTGCCGGCGGTTTCGCTGGGGCGTAATGTCACGCCTCCCAGTTCAGCCGTGAAGGTAGTCAGCAGCTCCTGGGCCATATAGGCAGCCCGGAGCAGCCAGCCACATTTGGGACAATATTCGATGGTGATGACCGGTTTCATGATAATTCACTGATGTTTAGGACATTAGGTGTCAGGGCACGCTCGACAAGTATAGCCGTTGCCGGTAGGTGGCCTGTTTACCCGAAAGATACGACTGTATTCGGATTTCGGCAGGTATAACACAAAAATCACACGTCCTGCGCCACAATTTGTTGCCTGTTCTTTTGAATCGTCCGCCTTTATCTTTATTTTTATGCCATAATTAAAGCGTACGTCCCCGAATCGCTCTACTATGTCACAGCCAACAATAATACCTTATGCTGCCGGCCATACCTTTGAAAAAATGTATCTTTATTCCCTTGTGTTTATTGCTTCTGTCCCCTGCCACCAGAGCGCAACAAACCGGAATAGACAGCCTGCAGTTCAACCTTAACGCGCACCTCCAGCGGGACACTGTCAGAGTGGACCTGCTGAACCAACTATCACGCCTATACTTTACCAAAGACGCAGGTATCGCTGCCCGTTTGGGAGAAGAAGCCCTCAGTATCAGCAATGAACTGGGTTATGTCAAAGGAAAAATATGGGCCACCCGTAACCTTGCCTTGGTAGAAAACACCAAGGGCAACCTGGACAAACAATTGCAGCTCACCTTCACCGCCCTGAAACTGGCAGAGGCGCAAGGTGAACCGCGCATCCTCGGCATCCTCAATAATGATGTGGGTAACATTTTCACGGAACAAAACAGTCCGCGGGACGCATTGATTTATCTGCTGAAATCCCTCCAGATAAAAGAGCAACTAAAAGAAACCCCCGAAATCAGCAAAACCCTTAATAATATTGGCTCTGCCTATATCGCCCTGAAAAAAACCGATTCCGCCCTACTCTATTTAACCAGGTCCGAAAAACTCAAACTGTCACTGCGGGATGAGCGCGGGCTGGCCTATACCTACGAGAACATGGGTATCGTGGCCATGCTGGAGCACCGGTACCAGACAGCGCTGCGATATCACGAACTGTCGGCCCGGTATTATAAAAACACCGATAATCAACCCGGTATCACCAAAGCCAGCCTGAACCTGGCTGAAGTGCAAACCCTGCTGGGCGACCTGAACAGCGCAGAAAAAAACCTGGACACCGCCCTGGCCATCAATTCGAAGCTGGGCAACGTGAAAAATGAGATGATCTATTATAAGATCCGCTCCAGGCTGGATTCCGCGCGACATGATTACGCCTCTGCCCTGAAACATTATCAGGCCTTCAGCGAGCGCAACATCGATTATTTTAATATAGAGAAGCTCCGGCAGATCAGCCGCTCCACCATGAAATATGAAACGGAGAAAAAACAACGGGAAAATGTGATGCTTAAAAAGGAGCAACAACTGCACCTGGCCACCATCCAGCAACAGCGCGTACTGGTGTTGTCCGGCGCCGCCCTGTTCCTCGCCCTGTTACTGATCACTGCCATGGTGTACCGGTTGTACAAACATCAACAGGAACTCTACCAGCAGCTCAACAGCAAGAACCAGGAAGTGTCCCTGCAAAACCATATCATCCTCGAACAGAACGCCACACTGGAAAACCTCAACCAGGTAAAAGATAAAATATTCTCCGTCATCTCCCACGACCTGCGGTCTCCGCTGGCCATTCTCGAAGGACTGCTGTTCCTGCTGAAAGATGAAAAGATCGACGCCCAACAGTTCCGTTTTTATACCGATGAACTGTGGCGCGACGTAAAAAACACTGCGTACATGATGGACAATATGTTGCAGTGGGCCAGCAACCAGATGAAAGGCATCAGTGTAAAAGCCGATGACTTTGACCTGACGTTGCTGCTCAACCAGGAATTTGAACTGCTGCAAACCATGGCGCGGCAAAAAGACGTCAAGCTTACCCATGAGCTGAAAAACGCTATCCTGGTATATGCCGACCCTGATATGATCAGGCTCGTGCTGCGTAATCTCATCAATAATGCCATCAAATTTACGCCCGGCGGCGGCGAGATCGTGCTCAAAGCGCAGCTGGAAAAAGGAGAAGCGCAGGTGTCCGTAAAAGACAACGGTACCGGCATTCCTACGGATGATCAACACCGTATTTTCTCCAATATATACTACTCCACTACCGGCACCCGGAACGAAAAAGGCTGCGGCCTGGGGCTGCACCTGTCCAAAGACTTCGTGGAGCGTAACCATGGCCACATCTGGTTTGAAAGCAAACCGGGAGAAGGCAGCTGTTTCAGTTTCACCGTTCCCCTTTCCGATGAACAGGAGATTAACGCCCGTGGCTATACGGTGGTGCTGCAGGACAATCCTGTCAGCGGCATGAGCGTGCTGCGAAGATAGTTTATACCAGTCCGAACGCAGTGGTGTGTTTGATCTCCGTCATCACGAAGGAGCTGTGCACCTGTGCAATATTTTCGATCGCCGCCAGTTTGTTGGTCAGGAAATGCTGATAACGCCGCATATCGTCCACTACTACTTTCAGCAGATAATCGAACGTGCCCGCCACGTGATAACATTCCATCACTTCCTCCATCTGGCTGATGGCCAGTTCAAATTTTTTCAGCAACGGCTGTGAATGCAGCTGCAGCGACACATTACAGAAGGCCACCAGGGTTTTGCCTATTTTCTCCGGGTGCAGCAGGGTGACGTAGTTCCGGATAACGCCCATTTTCTCAATTTTTTTCAGCCGTTCGTAAGTAGGGGTAACGCTTAAGCCTATACGATGTGCTATTTCCTTGGTGTTGAGGCGGGCATTTTCCTGGAGCACTTCCAGGATGCGGCGGTCTGTTTTATCGAGCGTGTCCATAGCAGAAGGTTTTATCTGAAAAAGCGGCCGCGGGCGGTCGCTTTTAGTTAATTTAAACTACAATACAACCAAAAATAGTATATATTTTCTGATCTTACCGTAATATCGGTTCATTTCAATGGCATTTACATAGCTTCGCAGCATCATACACCTGTAATTGCCGATTATGAAAGATCACCCGTTACCTGCCGCCGATGCGGCTATGCTGGACCGTTTGCTGGCTGAAGTACAAGACCACACCCGGCACTTCCTGGGCTATCCGGTATCCAAAGATTTTGACTACAGTCCGCTGTTCCCGTTTTTACAATATCCGCTGAATAACCTGGGAGACCCGTTTGTGGACTGTACCTACACCGTAGGTTCCCGGGAGATGGAAAAATATGTTGTGGAATTTTTTGCCCGGCTGTTCCGTGCGCCGGCCAATGACTGGTGGGGCTATGTCACCAACGGCGGTTCGGAAGGCAACCTGTATGGGCTGTACCTCGCGCGGGAGCTATATCCCAAGGCGATGGTGTATTATTCCGAAGCTACCCACTACAGCGTACAAAAGAACCTGCACCTGCTGAATATGCCCAGTATCATGATCCGGACGTTGCCCAACGGGGAGATTGACTATAATGACCTGGAGCAGACGATGGGCATGAACCGGCATATGCCGGTGATCATGCTGGCCAATATCGGAACAACCATGACCGAAGCCAGGGACGACATAGGGCGTATTAAAGACATTTTGAAGCGCCTGGCCATCCGGCATCATTACATCCATGCTGACGGGGCATTGTCCGGCAGTTATTGCTCCTTTTTGGATCCAAGGCCCGCTTTTGACTTCGCAGATGGCGCTGACAGTATCGCCATCAGCGGACATAAATTTATAGGCTCTCCTATCCCCTGTGGCGTAGTGGTGGCCAAAAGGTCTTACCGTGACCGGATTGCCCGTTCTGTTGCTTATATCGGCAGTATGGACACTACCATCACGGGTTCAAGAAACGGCCACAGTCCGTTGTTTCTATGGTACGCGCTGAAAAGCCTCGGCCTTGCCGGCCTGGAAAAAAGGGCCCGGCACAGCCTGTCCGTAGCCGCCTATGCAGTGGACCGTTTCCGGGAAAACGGCATTGCTGCCTGGCGTAACCCCGATTCCATCACGGTGGTATTTCCGGAACCGCCCGGAAATATCCGCCGGAAATGGCAGCTGGCCTCAGAAAACGGCTGGTCGCACATTATCTGCATGCCGAATGTGGAAACGTCCCAGATTGATACATTGCTGGCAGAGATGACTGCCGCTTCGGTGATGGTTTAAGCTTTACCGCCTTCCGCGATAGCGATAATTTCCGTATTGAGCGCCCGTTTTATCAGGCGCTCTTTTTCTTTATCAGAATGTGGCACCAGCAGTTGCAGCTTGAACTGCACAAAATCTTTTTTTATTTCGAGGGTTTTGAGCGAAAAACTGTCTTCCCGGTAATAACGCTGATAGGCTTCTATAGACCTGCGCAGGCGCGCTTCCAGCTCTTCGGGCGTGAATTTATGTTTGTGGTCCAGTTCAAATTCGAGGCTTAGTTTCTTAATGTTCTGTTTGGACTGGTTCACCACGATGCTGGTAAACACCACAGAGTTAGGAATGATGACGATATCGTCATCATCGTTCTGCAACACTACGTTGATCAGCGTAATGTCCATGATTTTGCCTTTATACTCGCCTATTCTGACCTGGTCGCCGAGGGACAGCTGATCGGAGAACATCACGATCAGGCCATTGATCATATTGGAGATATAGTCTTTTGTCAGCAGCGCGATCGCCGCGGCCACGATGGTGATGCTGGTAATGAGCCGCATCAGGTCCTGTCCGAAAAAGATGGGGATGGCCAGCAGGAAAAAGACCGTATTTAACACAGAAGTGATGCGGTTAATCCCCAGTATGAAGTTATCTTTCTCCAGTGGTTTAGTGCGATGGCGGCGGGTATACCAGGAAAGTATCACCAGCCAGGCGATAGAAATAACGATGTTGGCGCCAAGGAAAAAAGACAGCGCATTAGTGACCTTAAACAACCAGGGGAACTTGTCATAGAACGCCGGATGTTCGAGGTTAAAATATATGATGCCGGAGTATACCAGCAGTTTAAATATGAATATGATCCGCTCCCGGCGGTTGGTATTTTTATAGGTTTTATCGGTTACCATCATCATAGTGATCCCACGCGCTTTCCCGCAAAAGTACAAAAGGCGCGCGGCTAAAAAAAGCGGCATATGTGAGGAGGCCTACAGCTCACCCATTTTGTTAAGTATTTCAGTCCAGATGATGCGGGCTATTTGTTCACTTTCCACAATACGCAGATTGCCTTCCGGAGAGTCTGTATGATCTATCATGAAGGTCTGGGAATGGGGTTGAAAATCTTCCAATACATGTTCGCGGACATCAGGGATTACTTCATAAATGGTTTCATAAGCGATCCTGTTAATGCTAATGGTCAGGCCGTATGGTTTTCCTTTAATCATCACCGTTATGCTGTGCTTTTCCATACAAACTGGTTTTGATCCACTGTTAAAGGTGCAATAGGTATGCCATATAAAAAGACCGGTGACACTTGGTTACCGGTCTCTTTTTGTATATAAACAGAAGGATAAAACGGTCTGTTTCACGCAGTGGCCATAGCGCGGTGTCTGGTGGTTTTCTTATGTGCGGCGGCCCCTCTTTTGGCGGTGGATTTTTTAACAGATGTTTTACGATGTGTTGCTTTTTTTGCCGTGGTTGCTTTTTTGGCAGTTGTCTTTTTGGCAGCTGTTTTCCTGGCGGTTGTTTTTCCTGCAGTGGCCCTTTTAGCCGTCGTTTTTTTCGCAGCGGCTTTTTTAGGCGCTGCTTTTTTTGCGCTGGATTTTTTAGTGGTTGTTTTTTTTGCGGTTGATTTTTTTGCTGCCGCTTTTTTAGGGACTTTCGCCCCTTCTTTTCTTGCTTCAGACAATCCGATGGCGATCGCCTGTTTGGGGTTTGTTACCTTTTTGCCACTTCGGCCACTTTTAAGTTTGCCTTCGTGCATCTCATGCATGGATTTTTCCACTTTCTCCTGAGACTTCCTGGAATACTTTGCCATGATTTGAAGATTTAAATGGGTTAAAAAAAGAAGTAACAGGTGTAAATGAAACAAATTATACGCCAGCTGATAGCAGTCAAAATCAATCAGAAATATGGGGAAAGGGGGCTAAAACTGTGTTAAAAATTCTATGTATTGTGGAACGAATTGCCCCATCAGCAGTTGCGGAGGAACTGCAAAACGCCTGTATACGGCGATTCGGCCGGTGGCATGTATATTGATCGACTTCTACGCAATATTGTTCACTAAACTATAAAATCCAGGATTATGGAACACATCAGGTATCAACAACTCGCACCGAGTGCCGAGAACCACGAGAAGAGTCCAACAGACAAACCCAAACACAGCAAACGGGGATTTGCATCCATGGACCCTGAACAACAACGTGCTATTTCCAGAGAAGGTGGCAGGGCTGCTCATCAGCAAGGTGTCGCCCACAAATTTACCTCTGAAGAAGCCCGTGCGGCCGGTAAAAAAGGTGGCGAGGCAGTAAGCCGCAACCGCGAACACATGGCGGCAATTGGCAGAAAAGGTGGCACTAACCGCGGCAAAAAGAAGAATAATGCGACCACTGAAGAAAATAACTTCTGATGAATTGGGGGATGGCGAAACGTGAACGGGATTCTCAGCTCAAAATTCACCTTTCGTCATCCGCAATTCGTTCATAATTCTTCTTATATTTAGCATAACCATCAAATTCAAGTTATGCTAGTATTGGCCAAGTTCCTGATCGCATTCGTTATGCTGGAACACTTCTACATCATGTGGTTCGAAATGTTTGCCTGGACCACCAAAGGGCCTAAGATTTTCCAGAAATTCCCCAAAGCACTATTCCCTGCCACCAAACCACTCGCTGCCAACCAGGGCCTCTATAACGGCTTTCTGGCTGCAGGACTGGGTTGGTCATTGCTCATTTCGGACCCGGAGTGGGCACGGCATACTGCGGATTTTTTTCTCGGCTGTGTAGCGGTAGCCGGTATTTACGGCGCGCTGACAGCCGATAAAAAAATCTTCCTGGTACAGGCGTTGCCTGCACTGGTAACCCTGTTATTGCTTCACCTGGCGTAAAAACAAGACCCGATGATCGACGAAGCAGATATCAGGATTGGCAACTATGTGGCTTATTTTGACTACAATATGGAGGAATCAGTCTTTGTGGTGGAAGGGATACTGGACGGTTATATCTACAATTCCGGATTGCCCAGGAGTAAAATTCCCTGTGAGAAAGCCAACCCGGTACTACTGGACCTCTACCAGCTGATTAAATTCGACTTTATCCGCGGTGTGCCCGAAGAAGGGGAAGATGAAAACATCTATTCCCTGAAATACAACCGGCTTAACAGCCTGCATATCCGCCATGAAAACGGCTGTTTCCAGCCGGTCACGGAATCACCCAACGGCTTTGTGCCCTACGGCCGCCCGCTGGTGCATGTACATCAGCTGCAAAACCTGTTTCATGCCCTCAGCCGCGACGAGCTAACCCTGTGACGCCTGCGGCGGGACAAAAACGGCCAGGGCGCGGGGTATTACTTCAGCCGTCACCTCATTTACCTTCCCCATATACTCCCCGTCAATCTGGAACTCCGCCTTTTTAGGCGTATGGATGTAGACCTTCCGGGCCCGGATGATCTCTGTTTTATGAGGGTTAAACGGGCGGCGGACAAACAGCATTTTGAGCGTCTCCAGCAGGGAGATCTTTTTCACCAGCACCACCTCGAAAATACCGTCGCTCAGGTCACTGACAGGGTTAATACAGGCCCCCGTCCCATATTTGCCGGCATTGGCCAGTACGATCATAAAGGCCTCCCGCGACAGCTGGTCAGCTCCGTTGTCTATTTCCACCGCAAACCGCTGCCGGTACCAGAACGTTTTCAGCACCACGCGTGCATAGCCTGTCATGCCCCGCACGCCGGACCGCTGGAAATACTTTACCAGCAAAGCATTCAGCCCGATATCACTCAGATGGATGGAAATATCCCGGCCATTGATGCGTATCACATCTATTTTACGGACATGGGCCTGCAATAACAGCTCCAGCGCCGCATCCCATGATTCGGGGATGCACAGGTCGCGCGCCATGCCGTTGGCCGAACCTGCCGGCAGAATACCCAGCGGAATGTCCTTGTTCAACAGGCAGGTGGCCACCATCTTCACCGTACCATCGCCGCCGGCAGCCACCACGCCGTCCCACCCGCCTTCGTGCAACAGCTGCAGCAAACGCGCTTCATCGGCAGCTGGACTGCCGGTCAACAGCATCGACTCACCCCGGACATTTTCATGGCGCTGCAAAAAACGTTGGACTGCTTCTTGCGGAGCAACTTTCCGGGCAGCTCCCGAAGCGGGATTAATAACGAATAATAATCTTAACTTCTTTTCCATTTGAGTAGCATGATATGCATTCATCCGGCAAATACAAATATGACGCCGCAAAAGACAGCCGCTCCCGGCGCTGGTGGGCCCGTATCGGCATCAACACCGGCACGGTGGTAAAAGTTTATCACGGATACGGCCATGAAGGCGAGTTACAGGTATTTGGACATGTGCTCTCCCGCAGCCCCCTTACGGAGGGGCGTACCCGTTATCACCTGCTGGGCAATATATGGGCCCTGCTCCGGTTGTTCATGGTAAAACCCAAGCCCCTTGCCGCTGTGCAACTGCTATGGCAGGGACAGACCATCCATGCGAAAACAGCAGATGACGGCTTTTTTCACTTCCAGTGGAAACCGGAGTATCCTACTTCCGCTGGCTGGCACCCTGTAACGGTAACGCATACACAAAATGGGGAAAATATTGCAGCTGGCACCGGTGAAATATATATTCCCCATCGTACGCAGTTTGGCTGCATATCTGACATTGATGACACGTTTCTCATCTCCCACTCAGACAAGCCGTTCCGAAAACTGAAAGTGCTCTTTACCCATAATGCCGCCAGCAGGCGCCCCTTTGAAGGCGCTGTGCGCCACTATCAGCTGCTCAGCCACGGACATACCGTACCACCTATTCCCAATCCCTTTTTTTATGTGTCCAGCAGTGAATGGAACCTGTATGATTATATCCGGGAATTTTCGCATGCCTGGAAACTGCCGGAAGGCGTTTACCTGCTGAATCAGCTAAAACGCTTCTCTCAGCTGCTGAAAACAGGCCGGGGGAAACATCATACTAAATTTACCCGTATAGCCCGTATACTGGAAAGTTACCCTCATATGCCCTTTATTCTGCTGGGAGATGATACCCAGCAAGACCCCTACATTTATGAGGCGATCGCCCGCCATTTTCCCCGCCGGATCATCTGTGTGTACCTGCGCCACCTCTCCGCTCAAAAGAAACCGGGAGTGCTGGCAGTGGCCCGCAACCTGGAGACATTAGGCATTGCGTGCTGTTATTTCCGGCACAGTGAAGAGGCGATCGCGCACTCACGCCACATGGGGCTTATTGCTCCCCTGCCGGCATCCTGGTGACAATGGTACAGGAAAACCGGGCCGTCACCGGGATAGTGCGGACGATAAATTCTTCGGGAGACAGATATTTTTCCACCATTGGTAGTGAGGGCGCATAGTGGTAACTGCCGCCGGGACGCAATGCCCGCAGCATTTCCATGTATTTGGCGGCATACCGTGTACAATCGGGGCTGTTGCGGTGGTGGTGATGCAGAAAGTGATTGGAGAAAGAAAGGTTGGAAACGATAGTGCCCCAATAACCCGACGGCAGAACAAAATCCAGCCAGTCGCCCGTCTTCAGGTAAGCCTCCGGCGTCGCAATAAACCGGTCCACCCCATAGGCGGCAATACCCTGTTGCCGTAACAGCCGTACCAGGGCGGCCTGTGTACCGCACCCCATATCCAGTACCGGCTCCTTCAATGTGGCAAGGTCCAGTTGCAGTACGTCCAGTTGCAGGGCTGCGGCATATTCGGCACAGACGACGGGCTTCAGCTGCGCGCCGGCCTGACTGTAATATGTTTCAAAAAAAGGATGGGTACGTTGCAACCACCGCTGCAGGCGCCTGGTGTGCCGCGCTGTCAGCAGTGTTTCATGGAAACTGCCGGATGTGGCGGCAGCGACAATATCCTCCACCAGGGCGACATACACTTCCTTCAGGGCCGCAGTGTTGGCGGCGGCCATATCGAAGTATTGGTTCACTTCACAAAAGGTGCGGCGGGCGCTTCCCGTCAGGTAATCCACCACTTCCGCCGCCTTGTCCGCATCGCGCAGCGCCAGTATTTCCGGTACGCCTTCCGTCGTCAGGCGGCGGGTGACCGCTGTCCAGCCGATTTCATTGCCGGGATAAAAAAAATTGTGCCGGGCATGTTGCTGATACTGGCAATCAATACTGTGGCGGATAAGGTTGGATATCATGCTGCAAAGGTATATCAAAAAAAAGCAGTCAGGCCGTGAGGCCTGACTGTTGTTCAAACAATTAACGATGTCGTATATACGAAAATCAATGACGGTTGCCATGCATCAGCTGGTCCACCACCTGGTGGAAAGATCCCGCATTTGTCACGGCGCCATCATTGACGAAAAATATTTCGTCGGCATTTTCGATGGTATTGAGGCGGTGCGCGATAATTACCCTGGTGGTGGTAGCCGGTAATTTATCCAGTATTTCACCCAGCAGTTTTTCCGTCACCGTATCGATATTGGCGGTAGCTTCGTCCAGTATCAGCAGGTCCGGTTTGCGCAACACGGCGCGTATAAAGGCGATCAGCTGTTTTTGCCCAAGGCTTACCCCTTCTCCGGCCGACTGTACCTGCGTGTCCAGTCCATGCTCAAACAGGCCCAGTAACTTTTCCAGGTTGGCGGTACGGATCACTTCTTCCAGTTGATCGTTGGTGTAATTTTCATATTCTTCGTTGCCATACAGGATGTTTTCCCGGACGGTGCCGGTAAACAGGATGGGATCCTGCAAAATGAAGCCGATGCGGCGGGTGCGTTCTGCCGGAGCAAAGGAACGGATGTCTTTTCCATCAAGCAGTACGCGGCCTTTTACCGGATCATACAGGCGGGCTATCAGCGAGGCGGTGGTGGTTTTACCGCCACCGGTAGGGCCTACCAGCGCATATGTTTTTCCTTTCTCGAGACGGAGGTTGATGTTGTGCAGTATCTCACGTCCTTCGTCATAGCCGAAGTGCACCTGTTTCATTTCCAGCAATGGCGCGGCTTCCTGCCGGGTATGATCGTCGATGGTACCCATATTGTTTTCCAGCACCAGTATCTCTGAGATACGCTCCCATCCGGCCATGGCCGTCTGGAAGTTGGCCCACAGGGTTGCCAGTTGCCGCAGCGGGCTGTAAAAGTAATTGACATAGGCGATGTAGCTGACCAGCAATCCTATGGTAAAAGAACCAGTGCTGATCAGGTGTACGCCGTAAATCAGTATCAGCAGTTGCGCCATGCTGGACATCAAACTGTAAAACGGCAGAAATACGTTGTTGGCAATGCCCATGGCAGTTGCCGTCGTGTAGTTTTTCCGGTTGGCTTCATTGAACCGGTGCATGAAATAGTCACGGCGACCGAAAGCCACCACCACTTTAAAGTTGCTGAGGCTTTCCTGTATTTCCGCACTCAGTCCGCCTACCGTTTTCAGGTTCGCCGCATTTTTCTTTTTCACCCAGGGGGACAGCAGCCTGGTAAAAATCAGGGCCAGCAAGGCAGGCAACAGTGCCAGCGCGCCCAGCCTGATGTTCAGCGTCAGCAGGAAAATGCCGGCACCGGTCATGGAGATAATGCTGCCCACGAACTGCATCAGCGCCTGTGAAAAAAACTGGTTGAGTTTATCTGTATCGTTGTTTACGCGGGAAATCAGGTCGCCGGCCTTGTTTTGGTTAAAAAAGGCCACCGGCAGTTGCTGCAACTTATGAAACACCGCATTGCGCAAGGTATAGAGCGTACGTTGCCCTACTGTGCCCATGAGTTTTGTTTGCAGATAGTTGACACCGAAAGCGGCCAGATAAACCACCAGCAGCACAGCGGAGTATACCAGCACCCCGTGATACTGTTTGTGCATCACGTAGGTATCGATGGCATAGGCCGTGAGCAAAGGGCCGAGCAGGTTCAGTCCGGAGTTGCCGATGGTAGCCAGCAATGCCAAAGCCAGTTTGCTCTTTTCATGGGAAATCAGCTGTAACAGGCCTTTGAAAGCGGTGTAGTTTGACACGCCTTTTCCCGTAACAGGTTTATTAAGATTGTAATTCATAATTGCTGGTGCTTTGCTGGGAGTTAAAAATCTGTACATAGTCCGGGCTTTTCTCCATGAGCTCTTCATGGGTGCCGGCTGCGATCATTTCGCCCTGCATGAGGAGGATGATCTGATCGTAGTGGGTGACCGCCCCGATTTTCTGGGTGACAGACACGAGGGTGAGGTCGGGGTAGTTCCGGTGTACATTGGCCAGGATCTTCCGCTCAGTGCGGGTATCTACGCGGGCGGTAAAATCGTCCAGCAGCAGTATTTTCGGGTCCAGTGCCAGCGCACGGGCCAGCATGAGCCGTTGTTTTTGTCCGCCGGAGAGACTGGTGCCACGCTCCGACACAATGGTGCTGAGCTTTTCGGGCAGCTGGTCGGTAAATTCCTTTACTTCCGCCGTGGTGATCGCTTTTTCCAGCGATGCGTCGGTGACCACGTCACTGAAAGCTATATTTTCCCGGACGCTCATGTTAAACACCACGCTGTCCTGGAACACAAATCCCACCTGCTGGTGAAAGGATTCGCTTTCGTAGTCCGCGATATTTTCGCCGTCAATTTTTATGGCCCCTTCGTTGGGTTTGGTCAACCGCATCAGCAGGTAAAGCAGTTGTGTTTTCCCTGCGGCCGTGGGCCCGATGATCGCTATTTTGGAACCCGCTTTTACGGAGAAGGAGATATCTTTCAGCACCGGTTTTTCGCCGTAGCTGAGCGACACATGTTCACAGGAGATGCTGCCATCGAGCTTTTTGACGAGGGTGCCTGTTTCCAGCATGTCCGGAGAATTCAGTACACCGGAGATACGCTGGTAGGAAGCTGTAGCCTGTGCGATCACGTTGCTCATAAAACCTATTACGAGCACCGGGAATATCAGCAGCGTCAGGTAGCTGTTGAACGCCGCAAAATCACCGATGGTCATGCTGCCGTCGATCACAAAGCGGCCGCCCAGCGCGAGGATGGCCAGACCGGTCATATTAGCCGTAAAAACGATCACCGGAATCAGTCCGGCGAACAGCCGCAGGATGGAGAGGCCGAATTCCAGCGCCTTTCCGTTGGCATCCAGGAATTTTTCGTACTCCCGCTGCTGTGAGTTCACCACGTTGATAAGCGCAGCGCCAAGGATACTTTCGTTGATCACCTTATTGAGCCGGTCCATCACTTCGCGGCTTTTCATAAACAGGGCCCTTACCTTCTTCAGTACAAGGAAAAAGGTGATCCCCATGATCGGAATGGCGGCAATTACCACGAGGGCCAGTTTCCAGTCGATCGTCAATAACAGGATACTGGCGCCGATAATAATGAAGAACGATGACACCAGCGATACGATGGCCTGGGACACGAACAGTTTGATAGAGTCCACGTCAGCGGTGAGATTGGTCAGCAACCGGGAGGGGTTGGACTGCTCCATCCACGCATAGCTTTGGCGGGATATTTTTTCCGCCAGTTGCTCGCGCAGGCTTTTAGCCACCTTTTCTGATGCATAGGTCTGGATGATGTTCTGGAAATAGGTAAACACAAAAATCAGCAAAGCGGCCAGGCCAAATTTGATGACCAGGGGCTCATAGGCAAAAGTGCCTCGGGAAAAGTCATCAATACCATGCCCGATGATTTTAGGCAGCCACAGGTTCAGGCTGTTGCCCAGCAGGGCAAACAGCACCAACAGGCTTATCAGTCCTTTGTATGGCCGTAACAATCCAAAGATACCCGACGATTTTTTCTCCTTGAGGGAAGGTTGTTTCATATAGTTGGGCGGTGATTAGTGTAAAAGAGCATGGTGAGCAATCTTACAAACTTATGAACTTAAAAATACAAAACCAATATCAACAGTGACGACGAACAGTCGTCGGAAATATTGTAACGGTCAGCTTATTTTTTTTGACGGCACAAAAATACTGAACAGTGTTCAAATTTTAAAACAATATTCTAAAATAATCAGAAAAAGTTTTTTTATCAGCGGTGGAATTTATGGTCTGCCACGGGGAAAAGCAGTGCTACAGGGCATTGCTGCGTACCCGGCAACGGCAGCTGGCCATTTTGTGCGGTAAGGATATCACCGGTAAAAACGTTCTTCCATTTTTGCGGCGCATTAGCGGGGAGGGCCAACGGAGCCAGGTCATGTTTGCCCAGATGTGCGGCCGGCAACAGGGGCGCTACCACTATGCACCAGTCCTGCCGGTATTTACGGGCGTAAGCAATCTGACTGCTCCGTTCCCCTGCTGTCAGCGGAATATATTCTCCGTGAATAAACAACGAGGTATGTGCATTTCTGAGTTGTAACGCTTTGCTGACCAGGTACAGCTTTTCCTTGCCTATTGCTGATTTGGCGCCAGCATGTTCTTTCGGCCATCCCGGAGCATGGTCTTCTTCTTGCCATCCTGCCAGCAGTTTACGCCGCAGCGGGTAATTGACCAGATGGCGGCCATCATTGCTGCCGGCACTAAAGTCCCATAGCTCACATCCCTGATAAATATCCGGTATGCCCGGCGCGGTTATTTTGATGAGTGTTTGTGCCAGCGAAAAGATATGCGCATGCACGCCCAGTTTTTCTGCCAGCTGGTGCATTCCTTCCATAAAAGCGCTGCCTGGCGACAGTATTTTTTCGATGAACTGCAGGCAGGCCAGTTCGTAGGCCGTATCCGGCAACAGCCAGCTGCTGTGTACTTTCGCTTCCCGCACCACTTTCAGGAAGGTGGCAGTGATATGGGCCACAAAATCAGCATCCGCCTCCGCAGAAACAGGCAGACAGGCCAGCACAGCCTGATAGATGAAATATTCGTCGTTCAGGTCCGGTGCGGGCTGTTCTTCGATCAATGTGACATGCTCACGGTTCATGGTATGCCAGGCCTGCACCTGTTGAATCCAGATGTCTGGTATGATGGTCAGGGCATTGAGCCGGATGCGGGCATCTTCTCCCCAGCGGGTGTCATGGGTGGCAGTGGTATTGAGAGAAAAGGGCGAGAGGTACTGCCGCACGGCCATCCGTTCATGAAAACCGTCCAGCGTGCATTTGTTCAGTACCGGCGAGTCGCCGGCCTCGTTGTGCGACAGCAGTGCATTGTACACGTAGAAAAGTGTTTCCTCCACCCCTTCGCGGTACAGTTGCCCGGCGAACTGGGTGATTTTTTTCAGTAGGGTCAGGGCCGCCACGGCCTGTTGTTGTTTTTTATCGGGGTCCCAGAAGGAACGGATCAGCTCCAGCGCCGTACCTGTTGCCGGATTGCGCAGGATAGCCTCTTCCACGGCCTTGTCCAGCTGCTGCGTATCTGTGAGCGACAATGGCCATCCTTCCGGATAGATACGGTTGGCAGGCAGGCACACCATAAAATCGCCCATGGCCATTTTAAGCCGGCCTTTGTCTGTTTCCGGGAGCACCAGCTTCAGGCGGAACACCTCCCTCACCAGGTTATCCCATTCGCCATTCATGTGTTTCTCCAGCACCAGCTGCTTCTTTCTGCGTGCCAGTTTCGGATACTGCGAGAGATTGGGAAAATGTGCCCGGTAAAAGCGGCCCAGTTTTTCCATGCCTTCCTCATCAGTCAGCAGCTGGCTTACGCCGGCCAGGAAATCGTAGCCGGTACTCCCCTGCAGCGCCCATCTTTCGGGCAGCGTTTCATGGCCTGCCAGTATTTTTTCCGCGATGATGTAACAATTATTGCCAAACAGTTCCCGCAGATGATAGATGTATTGCGCCGGGTCCAGCAGCCCGTCGATCTGGTCAATACGCAGCCCCTGGATAATGCCTTCCTGGTATAACCGGTGCAGGAAGCCATGGTACTCGTCAAACACTGTTTTGTCTTCCATGCGCAGCGCGATGTGTTCATTCACCCCGAGAAAACGGCGGTAGTTGATACGAAAATCAGCCTCACTCCTGGCGGTGAAGGTATAATGCTGGAGGTCCAGCAATTCATACAGCAGCGGTGTATTGTTGTTGACCAGATGAAGCAACGGCAGGAACGCCTGTTTACGGGGCGGCTTCAGCATGGATTTCATGGCTTCCCAGTCCAGCAGGGACCGTCGTTGCAGGACGTTGGCTTTCATTTCCGCAAGCCATTCCTTCACCGGGTCCATTCCAGGTGGCAGGACGCTCAGCAGCCATTTGTAGCTCTGTGCAGACAATGGCCATGTTTGTGCGCCTGTGGCCAGTCCCAGCCCCTGCCGGTTGTAATTAAGACGGATACCGCCATCGGCCATGGTTTCCCGCAGGTTTTTTTTCAGGAAAGGCATCATCAGTTTCCCGTGCAGGTCTTTGTCCGGATGGTGCCAGTCGATATCAAAATAGTTGTAGTAAGGCGAGGCGGTGCCTCTTTCCAGCGCGTCCACGAGGCGGGTGTTATTACAATGGAAGGCCATGTAGTTGGGAACGATATCCTGTATCCAGCTCATGCCGAGCGAGCGGAGTTTGACATGCAGCTGGCGCATATGGGCGAGGGAGCCTATAGCACTGTTGATTTCACGTGGATTGGTGATATCATAGCCATGCAGGCTTCCGGGCGCCGTTTCGAAAACCGGGGAGGCATAAATAGTGGTGATACCCAGCTGGTGCAGGTAATCAAGCTGTTTCTCCAGGTCAGTGAAAGTAAAGTCCCTGTTAAATTGTATGCGGTAGGTCGCTACCGGGGTAAAGAATTCATTCCTCATGATGCGCCATTTCATAGACAACAGCCGAGAGGGGCTGCAGCAAAACCGGTTCATTCTCCAATACTTCATCAGCGGCTTTCACACCTGGACCGTTCCACATTTCATGGGCGGAATCAAATATTTTCTTTAGCGGTGTTGGGGCCATATGATGATAAGTTTGCACTGCCTTATCAAAATTCAATAGTATCAACACCGTATCCTGTCCGCTGGTTCGTTTCATGACCAGTAAAGGCAGCTCGCCGGCAGGATATATCTGCAGCGCATCTTTGGAGACGGCACGCATGGCGGGGCGATGTTTTCTGAAAGCGATCAGGAAACGGTAACAGGCCAGCATGGCAGCGTTAGCAGCTGTTGTAGTGTCCCACTGCAGCCGGCTGCGCAGGAAGGTATCTTCCAATTGGGGGTCTGGTATAGACTTGCTCGTATTAAAAAAAGCAGAGAACCAACGGCTACGGTTCTTTTTCATAGCTTCCACCAGATCGGGGTCTCCATAAGACGTAAAAAACAAAAAAGGGGATTTCTCCCCGTATTCTTCTCCCATCAGCAACAAAGGGATAAAGGGGGATAAAATCACTGCAGAGGCTGCCAGTTTCAGGGCTTCAAAAGACACCAGTGTGCTAAGCCGTTCTCCCAGCATCCGGTTGCCTGTTTGTTCATGGTTTTGGGAGAAGACCACAAAATGCCGGGTGTCGCTGTCTGTCAGCTGGCGGCCAAATTTTCGTTTACGGAACGGGGAATACTGCCCGGTATACACAAAAGCATTGGTAAAGGCATATGCCAGATGGGCCAGTTGCCCAAAATCTTCATAGTACCCCTGTGTTTCACCGGTCAGCAGGCTATGCAGGGCATGGTGGAACTCATCGGCCCATTGTGCAGTAAGGCCGTATCCACCTGCCGCTACGGGGTTGGTGTAACGGGGATCGTTCAGATCGGTGGACGCGATGAGCAGTTTTCGTCTGCCGGTCTGCCGCTCCAGGTCCTCCACTGCTGCTGACAATTGCCAGGTAAAGTGCTGTGCGCTGTTATCCTGACAGGTATGCAGCGTGTCCAGCCGCAGCCCGTCGATATGAAATTCATCCAGCCACATCAGCGCGTTCTGGACGTAAAAGTCACGCACCGGATCACACCAGGCATCGTCAAAATTGATGCCGGCGCCCCAGGGCGTGGAATATTTCTCGGTAAAATAAGGGCCATAGTCGGGCTGATAGTTTCCTTCAGCGCCGGAGCGGCAGTAGACCATGTCCAGGATAACGGCCATTCCGAGATGGTGGGCGGTGTTGACCAGCGCCTTAAAATCATCGGTGGTACCGTAGCGGTTGTGTAACGCAAACGGGTAAACGCCGTCATACCCCCAGTTGCGGTCGCCGGAGAACTGGCATACCGGCATCAGCTCTATGGCTGTGATGCCCAGGGCTTCGAGGGCAGGCAGCCGTTCACGGGCTGCCTGAAATGTGCCTTCGGGCGTAAAAGCGCCTATGTGTATTTCGTAAATAATGAGGTCTTCCGGCGGGAGGCCTTTCCAGTCTTCATCGGTGAAGATAAAGCTGACGGGATTTGTCACGCAGGAAGCGCGGTGTACCGTACTCTCCTGCCGTCTGGAAGCAGGGTCCGGCCGTTGCAGGTGCTCATCCAGCAGGTAATAGTAGTGCATGCCGTCCGAGACGTCTTGTACCGTAACACGCCAGTAGCCGTTGTCTTCCGGGAGGAGCGGATAAGCCACTTCTTCTCCGCCCAGCAGGAGCAGCGTAACACTCTTCCTGAACGGCGCCCATACACAGAAAACACATTCTCCGTTTTCTTTCAGCAATGCTCCTTGTTGATAGCGTGTCATCATCTCACCGGTGTTTAAGACAGAAAAATATTTTCACGCCAACCCCGTTGAAAAGCAAGGTTACTGTTACACTACACCAATACCGCAGGGAGTAGCGCCCCCATAACCGGCTGAGACAGCGCGGGTTGTTTGGTGCTGACGGTCTCAAATATCAGCTTTAGTCCGTCACGCAAAGCGTGCAGATTGGAGGGTTTGACCATCCAGTCAGCAGCGCCTATAAATTTCATCCGGGTCATATCTTCCGGATCAAAAGACGGGGCATAAAAAATAACAGGAACATCCTTTAACAGCGGCGACTGCAGTATTTCTTCCAGTTGACGGGCACCATCAACAGCCAGCCTGCGGGTGTGCAGGAAAATATAATCGGGTTTCCCCGGCTGCCGGGTGGCATAGGACAACGCATCGGCGGCGTTATCAAAGCAAATACAGGCTTGGGTTACCTGTAACAGATCGAGTGCAAGAAAAAACTGGTTTCTGTTGTCACGAATGTCATCAATCACAAAGCAGGACATCTTCTGTTTCATTGTTGCGGATAGTTTATTCACATGGTAAACGAAAACGGTTAACAACCGGCAGGTCTCAAAAGAAATGCCGGCGCAAAATTACGGCATAATCACTATGTTATTTTTTTTCCTGTAGATAAAAATCCCATTTCGTGTAATGCACGTGTAAAATAATCGCGACGGAGACCCGGCCGGAGGCCGTTAAAAACGGAAAATAAAAAACCGGCAGTCATTTTTTGATGACCCCGGTCATATACGGGATTAAAATCCGGTTAACCCATGGCACTGCTATAAACATCTTCCTGTTGTGCCGGATGATGGTTCTGTCCGAATATCTTTTGTTTCGTATGTACATCATCTTCCAGAACACCGGCAGAGCGGTCAATCATCCTGTCCCTGCTTTTTTTAACCAGATAGATTATCAATCCTGCTGCCGCAGTGCCTACAAGCGTGGATGCCAACAATATCTTTTTCATAGTGACGAAGTTTTATTCAGTATCGTTCCGCCAAGAGTTGTGCCACGAAAACCGTCCTGTTCCGGATTTAACATTTTGCTGGCAAAGAAAAGGGCTGCTCCGTTACAGAGCAACCCCGTCATCAATCATTCCTGAAAAAATTGTCCGGCACTTATTTAATGTCTGCCCAATAAGTACCATCCTTGTCTTTACCGATAGTTAAAATATTCCCTTTATTCAACTGTTCATTACACCATTTGGCAAATTTCAGTTTGTCTTTGGAGGAAAAGGAATGCTGCCTGACAGCCAGCAGGTCTGTTCCACTGTTAAGGCTGGCAGGAGAGCTAACGATATAAATGCCCTTTCCCGGCTCGAACGCCAACGTGTAGACATGGCCCTGGTTCAATAGTGGTTCATATTGTGCAAGAAATTCTTCCACATCATGAAAATAAACCTGCTGCGGTACAGTAGCTGAAGAAAACGGGATGATGTGATTTGCCTGCGCCTGGGCAACCATGGTACAGTTAACAAAGGTGCCTCCTATCAGTAAGGAGAATAACAGCTTTTTCATATAGGTAACATTTAGTTTCCTTAAAAATAGAAGCATCTACTGCCACGAAAACACAGGACTGTAGCAATATTGCAGCATACCTCATTTATTTCCGTAACACATCGCGATAGCATAACAGCGGCCTTGTACCCAGCGCAGCCGGATAAAATAAAAACCGGGCTTATCCAATACCGACAGGCATGCCTATAGCTTAAACCATTTTCCTGATTTTTTCAGAACGGGAAGATGGTTTACCGGCAACAGGCATTGCGTTCATGCCAAATTATACTTGTCTGGTAAATATGTACTAAATTGATCCCAATACATTAAACATATGATGGAATATACCGATCTCTCCCCCTCCCTACAGGCCGCTATGGAGAAAGCAGAAAACATCGCCATTGAACAATTACAGTCACTGCGCGACTTTAATCCGTTTATCCTTTGCGGGGAGTCACTCGATAAAATTGAACGCATACAAAGCCGGGAGACCGATGAAATGTTCGAAATGGCGGAAGAAATCATCGGGGAAATGGACGACAGTGAAACAACCGTACTGACCTATCCTGACACTATCATGCTAAACGATGGTACCTTCCATGCCATTGTTTGCCAGATTTACAATGTGGATGAAGACTTTGGTTATAGTTTTGGGCAGATATACCGTATCGACGCGGGCAAAATCAATTTTCTGAACAAACGGGTGTTCCTTGGTGAGGTGAGGAACCTGTTGGTTTTTTGAGTCATTGCTACGAATACGGTAACATTTTTGTGGTTGATTTCTTCACATCAAACAGCGACTGTCATGGTACGTGAATCCCATAAGAGCCTGATTGAAAAAGGCCTTCAACTGGAAAAGGAAGGCGAACCGGAAAAGGCCATTCAGCTTTACCTGGACGTAGTGAAGAAAGACCATCTGAACGCAGCAGCCTACAACCGGTTGATGGTCCTCTACAGAAAACAAAAAGCACCGCGTAAGGAAATCGCCATCATCAATGAGGCGATAAAGGCTTATGAGGACAATGTGAAAGCCGAACAATCAACCTGGTCGAAAAAGAACAGGAAAGCCGCCAGCATCAGCAGGGAGCTGGTAAAGGCCCTGGGCCTGGTCGATAAGAAAGGAGCGCCAGTAAATCAACCTGCACAAATTGTTACCTGGAAGAAACGTAAAGAAAATGTCAGTAAAAAATTAGCCCATCAGTAAACAGGTATTTCACCGAAGCACGTCAAACGCCCGCATAAAATCATCGAAGTAACGGCGGCTGAACAATACGGAGCGCCCGTCTTCCAGAACAATTTCATTGTCCGTGAGGTTTACCTTTGCCACTTCCCGGATATTGACAATATAATTGCGGTGCACTCTTACGAAACGAATAGCCGGCAACCTGCCCAGGATAAGCTTCAGGGGTTGTTGCACCAGGTATTTTTCCCTGCTGCACACGATCTTGCTGTATTTACCTTCCACTTCGATGTATAGTATATCGTCCAGGGATATTTTAGCCAGCATATTTCCTCTTTTAATAAAAAAGATGTCCTGCAACATAACGGTACTCTTCTCTTCCATCGCGAACATTCCTGCCGGCGCGCCGGCAAACTTCTCTACTGCCAGTTCGATAGCATATTGCAGTTCCAGTTCGTTGAAGGGCTTCAGCAGATAGCTGAAAGGCGCTGTGAGCCTTGCCGCCTCAAAGGTATTACGGTCGGCGGCGCTGGTCAGGAAGATGAAAGGTTTCCGGGTATCATCATCATCACTGATCTGCGTGGCAAAAGTGATTCCGTCTTTTCTTCCCTGTAAAAAAATATCGATGATCACCAGGTCGGGCTGTATGGCATGGAACAGCCGCAATGCTTCCTGCAGTGAGTTGGCGATGCCACCCACTTCATAGCCGTGGTCCAGCAACATGCCTTCCAGCAGGCAGGCGTCCTGCCTATCATCTTCGATGATCAATATTTTTGCTCCTTTCATGGCAATTCGGTTTGGAGGGATATGGTTACAGTGGTGCCGTTTTCCGGCCGGGCGGCAAACAGCAGCTGTGCACCGTTTTTTTCCGCCAGTGTTTTACAGAGCCAGAGGCCCAGCCCGGTGCTTTGTCTTCCGTCGGTATCGGTTTGGTTTCTCATATGGTTATTTGTCATTAGTGCCTGTAGCAGGTGTATGTCCATCCCCACTCCCGTATCGCTTATGATCAGTTGACATCCGGTATGCTGCCGATTGGCCGATATGGTAATGACGCCACCTTCGGGCGTATATTTAATCGCGTTGTCGATGATGTTGCGTACCATGATCCTGAACGTGTTCAGGTCGGCGCTAAAAAAAAACGGTTCAGGTATTTCCCTGTGAACGGTGATATTTTTATCTGTTGCTACCGGGAGGAGATCATAGCATATCTGATCGATCACGGTGCGCAGGTGCAGTTTCTCTTTGCGGAAAAACAGCTGGCCGGTCTGACTGAGCGCCCAATGCAATAAATTATCGAGCAGTGCATAGGTGCTGCCGGCGATTTTTTCGTTGTTGAGCGCCAATACATCCGCTTCTGCATGGCGCGCCTGCTGTATCGCTTTCCGGAGGCGGCCCAGGCTGAGCTTCATCCGGTATACCGGTGACCGCAGGTCGTGTGCCACGATAGAAAACAGGCGGTCTTTTGTTTCATTGAGCACATGCAGCGTTTCCTTCTGTTGCGCAATGATAGAGGCATTTCTTTTCTGCTGCCGGTACGCATATCCTGCAAAGGCTGCCAACACCATCAGTCCTGCCACTGCTGCCAGCAATGTATTGCGTTGCCAGCGTTGTGTGGACAGCTCGGCCAGTTGCAGGCGTGTTTGTTGTTCCAGTACGCGGATAGCCAGTTCCCTTTTTTCCACGGCGAGCTTTTTCTCCAGCTTCGCCATCTCCCAGATATGGTCGCGGTTCCAGATGCTGTCCTGCAGCGCCTCGTATTGCTTACGATATTGCAACGCCAGGCGATATCTTTTCCTGTTTTCCTCCACCACGGCCATGTTACGATAAGCATTCCGAAGCACGGCCGTATCGCGTGATTTTAAGGCAAAGCGCAGTCCTGCTTCGAAATATGGAATGGCTTTACTGTCGAGATACTGTTCATAATACAGGTTACCGATGTCCATACTGGATATGGCCAGGCCGGTGGTATCTTTCTGTTGTTTTTCCATATCCCGGCTTTGCAGGAGATATTTTTCCGCTTCGTCATACCTCCCCATGTGAAAGTAGCAGAGGCCTTTATTGTGATATACGCTTTTCCTGGTTTCCGGCGCCGACTGTTGCACAAACCGGGTTTCCCATTTGCTGAAGTACTGCAGTGCCGCCGTAAACTGCCGCAGTTCGAGACTGATCTCTGCCATATTGATGTAACAATCCGCCAGTAGCTGTTGGTCCAGGCCATTGATATTGGTAAGCTGAAGAAAATCCCGTAACGCCTCGCGATATAATTGTCGGTTGTATTGGATGCTGGCACGTAGAAAAAAAGCGTAAGGATAAAGCGGGTGTGTTGGCGCGTTGTCTATGTCTTCCAGTGTTTTCAGGATGTACCGGTAGGCATTGTCAGGGTCCCTGTTCCGTAATGACACATGGCTGTTGTGGAAATACACCAGGTAAGACGTCGGATATTGGCTGTCTGCCATCAGCAGGGCAGAATCCGCGGGCATATGCCGGCAAATACTGCACTGCTGCCGCAGTGTGCTATATATGGCGCCCGTCACAGGTCCGGACGATGCCAACACCTGTGTTACCCAAAAAAGGGCTACCACAGGAACAGCAAGGAGTTGTTTCATGTAACCACTTATGCGGGTCTTTTTACGGTCGTTACAGTCCCCCTGGACGTTTCGGGGTCCCCTATCCTGTACATCACGCGGATAGCCTGTGCCTGGGGCCCATCGATAGCATAGTCAATCAGTACTTTCCATAGTGACCAGGTACAATTTCCTGATTCGGGCTTTTGGTAATCAATGATGATCTGTCGTATCAGCAATACTCCGGCTTCTGTGTTCTCTTCTATCATATTATTAAAGTCATCATCAATACTGGGCTCCTGTCCGTCCGGAACATATAAGCTCATCACAAGATGGTACATATTAGGAAACTCCGCATCGGGATATACTGCCACCAGTGGCTCTGTGGACAGTCTGGCAGCCAGGCCGGACCCAAAGATCTTTTTTTCCAGGTTTTTTATGCGCACAGATGAGAGAAGAGCATTTTGGCTCATAAAGGATAGTTTGAAAAAGATGATGGTAAATTGAGTGTAACAAATATAAGCTTTATATCCATTCCCTTTTTCGCTTATACTGTAAATCCCGCCACTTATTCCATTCAATGCCGCGCTTATGCCATCCGCTCCAAACCGGGGCTGTGCCCATACTACCTTTACTTCAGTTCATCACCGGTAATGCACTTCAGCTAACAACATTCAATTTATCCTTTAAACTCTTTTTATGACAGACATCCGATTAAATCTTATCAACCGGTCTAATGACCGCAACAATTCCAGCATCGTTATTTTCCAGCGGAATGAAGCCACCTCCTTTAATGAGCTGGCAGTAGCCTGGCAGGTGGTCAGAAACCTTGGGCAAGGCTGGAACCATCCCTTTTCCTACCCGATGGAAATGTCCGTTTCTGCGAGTGACAGCTGGGGCAACTACAGCCCGTTGAAAGCAGCGGAAAATGGTCAGCAGTTCCAGGTAGTACGTGACCCGTCAGGCGATATCCTCAAATATGCCGGTCAGGCCACCAGTCAAAACGAAGTGGAGATACTGAATGCGCTGGACCTGGGCGCGGTTAACGCCAACGTATACCGCGACGGTAAACTGCTGGCCACTAAAACGGCTATTGCGCCAGGTCAGAAAGCCACCTTCCAGTTCAGGCCTACTATCTGGATAGGCGTGGTTTCCCAGGTGGTGGAAGGTCAGCTGATCAACAGCGCTATCCTCCAGCAGATCAACACAGAGTTGTCACTCTTTGGCATCGCCAGTGCCGATATCGTTATGACCGGCGGCGGCCCGGGAGCCAGCTCCACTCCTTTCGAGTTCACCCTGCAGAATATCCTATATGCATAACCATCAGGCCCCATTCCCGCTTCCAACGCCGACTGCCGAGTGAAATGGGGTGGGGCTTTCCTTTCATCTTTAAAACTGTCAGCGATGGTTGAGACAACTATTATCAATAACACGTTTAAGGTGGTGTCTGAGCTGCTTGCGCCAGACCAGGAACATCTTCATACAACGGCGACGGTGGTCAAGTACGAGTTCCACTACCCTGCAGACGCACCCGTGCCGGTTATTACCGGCTATGTCGATGCCCATCACCGGCGGGAAGTGCAATATACAGGATACGACGCGTTCCGGATAAAAGGTCAGCTAACGTTGACAGTTAAAGAGAAGGAAGTCATACTAAACGGCAATCTCTACTACGGGCACAATGAGAACCCTGCGCTGCAACATCATTTTGATGGCACCCTTGCTTTATTCCGGGAAACACCGCCGCCACCGCCGCCCTGTCCGGACGACAACGACGATAGTGACGATTTTCCTCCGCAGCTGGCCGTAGACGCGCCTCTTTTCCCTTATGTCAATATTCTGCCCTGGCCGGACAACACCCCGGCAGACAGCTGGCTTTATTTCTTTTCCTACGATCCGGCGCATACCGGCACCGACTCCCTTTACAGCCTCTTGGCGGCCATAGCGCCACAAAAGAACCGGCAGGCGATGGAGCAACTGGCCATTCAGTTTCTGCAGCAGGACGCGCCCTTTACCGGGCAGTACTATGGTAACGTGCAGCAAGTGCCGCCGCCCTTCAACAGCTTTCCTGCGCTTTACGATGCATGGGTGGCCGCTGCTCACAGCAGCGGCAGGGAAGATATCAGTGCCGGCGTTGATACCACTTCCTGGCTCCCTGTTATTGACCAGCTGTGGCAGAATTATTTCGCGCTGGCCATCATACCCGGTTTTAATGAACCCTTTGCCATCGCATTGAACAAGATACTGCTGGTGTGTAACCTGCTGCAAACACAGTACAGCTCGGAGCCTCCACGGGTATTTACACAGGAAGAGATCCGCCAGCTGCTGCATGCCAATGTCCTGTTACCAGGGAAGATATTCCCGCTGCCGCCTTATGCAACAGCCCTATCCTTGCCGAAAGATGACAGCCGGATCATGCCTTTTGCCATAGGGCAACTGAAAATGTCGCGTTACCGGTTGTTACGTTACCAACCGGGAGAAATCTCCGGTATCCAGAACGTAATGAAAGGAGAACAGAAAAAAACAGTACAGCGTCAGCTGCAAAGCAAACAGGAAACACAACAGGAAAGCAGCTTTCAACAGCATCATAATACCGGCAGGTATCAGCAGACCAGCAACGACCTGTTGCTGGAAACCAAACAAACACTGGCCGGTTTCACCCAAAGTACTGCCTACGATAATTTCACCACAACCTATGGCCCACCCACACAGGCTGTGCTCAATGGCAACTGGTCGTCTTCCCTGAAACCGGACAGCAACGGCCAGCAATCCGACAGCGGATTTATGAGCCGGGTGCTGAACAGCACTGTCAACCGCGTCAGTGAGCGTATTTCCAGGATCAGGTCCTTTAGTCAGTACAGCGAACAGGAAGCCGTGACCAGCAGCCTATTTGACAACCGCCAGGGAAACGGGCACTTCAGGGGTATTTACCGTTGGCTGAATAAGGTGTACCGCGTTACAGTAGAAAATTACGGCCATCGCTTTTTGCTGGAACTAAATATCCGGCAACCTGCACAGGACTATATACTATCGCAGCAGTCGTTGAATGCAACAGACCTGCAAAAGCCGCTGTCGCCGGCGGAAAAAGGCATCAGTGTGTTTACCGATATCACCATCAGCAACTACGCGCAGTTACTGAGCTATTACCAGGTGGACGTCATACAGCCGCCACCTGAGCTGCTGGCCTATGCGGCAGTGGTCTTGCGTCCGGGGGAAACCGAGAAGTACGCGCACATACCTGAGCACTATGCCGCAGAGGAAGCATCGGTGACGGGCATTATTGCCGATGGCGCACCCGTGCAGATGATCAAAGGCATTGTTGGCAGCAGCATCTTCGAAGTACCGGCATCAGCGCCAGCCCCCCTTGGCATGCATGGAGAAACCGGGCAGCTACCGGTGTCGGCTATCGGTCCTAACCTGCCGGACGCGCCACCCTACAAGCCCAATGATTTCATCATCAATATCCGCATTCAGTGCCGCGTGAGCGAAGAGAAAATGAATGGATGGAAAGCAGGGATTTACCGGCAGATCAGCGAAGCCTACCAACAACGTTTATCCGCCTACATTAATACCTTCAGCAGGCTTTCCGGGGAGCATGAACAAAACAACCCTGAGCTGCTGCGCAACACCGAGCGGTCGGCCCTTCAGCGCCGTTGCATAGTGCTGCTGATGCAGGTATTTCACACTAAAGTGGGCGAAGCTCCCGATACCCGTACAGCTCCCTTAAATGATGTCCGTTATGACCAGTTTTTCAGGGAAGCCCTTGAATGGGATGAAATGACCTGGACCTTCGATGACAGTCCATCTGTTTTCAGTTATGCCCTGCAGGGGCGTAACGATTCGCTGAGGCCTTTCTTACAGGCGCAGTGGGCGCGGGTGCTGCTGCCCGTCCGGCCGGCCTTTAACTTCCAGTTATTGTATTATCTCTCTTCAGGGATGATATGGCCGGCGCCCTACCCTTTTGTGCCCGTAAACGAACCGGACAAACAGATAGCCGGGCATCTGAAAACATCCTATAACAGCAACGAGTATACGAAAATAGAGCATTCATGGGAAATCGTTCTCCCTACGGCCATGCAGGTAGTACAGGAAGGTAGCCAGCTCCCGGAATTCACGTCATCACCACATACGTAAGATCATGATACCAGCACCATTGTATCCCGGTCATTTGTCCATGATGCCCACCAGTATTCCACCCGGAGCGGTGATGGCTTTCGCCGGAAAGGTCACGGACCATTATGCAGACTTTGAAAGCATGATCTGCACTTACGGCTGGATGGTTTGCGACGGAAGGACTTTGTCCCGACAGGATTATCCTGTATTGTATGCTGTATTGGGCGAACAATACAACGCTCCCGGAGTGAAGAACGATGAATTCTGTATTCCAGATTACCGCGGATACTTCCTGCGCATGACAGATATGGGCAGCGGACGTGATCCGGACGCCGGCAGCAGAAAGCTCGCCAACGGCACTACCAGCAGTGAAGTGGGTTCAGTGCAGGAAGACGCCCTGCAAATACACCAGCATGCTTACCTGAAAACCGGGGACATAAACGAGCCCAAAGGTAACAATGAGCAAGGCAAACCGATTGTTACAGGCTCCGCTTTTACCAGCGGTCCTGTTGACGGTACCGGCCTTCCCGGGAGTGTAAGGACCAGCACAGAAACCAGGTCCAAAAACAGCTACGTCTATTATATCATCAAATTTATCTAACAACTAAAAACCTTATCTTATGGCTTTTAATGCTTACCATGGCGTCACACAAACCACAGACAACAGCTGTGGCGCCTTTTCACTGGCCGCGGCCCTCGTACATCTCGGCGCCGCCACCGTTCCTACCATTTTGAATACCGGCAATCTGACGCAACGTTATACCGCGCCAGGCCCCGCAGCGCTCGCCCAACGTATTTATCAGACCACCGGCAACCTGCTCCTCAACCTGGCAGCGCCGGCGCCTACGGCCACGTATCAATACGAAGAACCGGTGGACAACTACAATCCGCCGTCAGCGCTGGCTTATATAGCCAGTCAGTTTGGACTGACAACCAATAACGTCATCGTGTATTATACGAATCAGGCTGCCGGCATGTTGCAAAACATACAAGCCACTAATGTTGGCGCAGGCCCGGACCTTCTGGAAACAGAAATCGACCTGATCACTGCACAACCTGCATACGGACTTGTCAACGGGCCTGTCAATTACACGCAAAAGCCCGGTGCCCAGGAAGCGCACCTGCTGGTCGTGGAAAACCTGAACCACACCATCGCGCTGAATGATACAGAAGTATATGATCCCGGCTACGGCTACGTTGGGCCTTATACTCTCAACAACAACGGGCCTCTACCGTTGACTCAGATCAGTTTTACACTTCCTTCCGGCCTGGTTGTCGATTATGATTTCAGTGGCGTCTGGATTAAACTCAAAGCATAACAGCAGGTCTAAAAAAGCGGTCGATTCTATAAACGAATCGACCGCAATAAAAAACGAACAATAAAAATAAATTATTTTAGAAAGTTTAAATTTATTGGCGATATACTATTCTTTATACTTCAAGCGTTTGTATGTTGGTTTTTGCGCCCTGAAATAAACTCACGCCTTAGGCGAAACAGGGCAATCCAAATGTAACAGACTATGAAACCGGGAAAAATTTTCCTTGTTTCCTTTAGTGGAAAGTCCCAGGCAGGTGGCGTGGAAAGAGTAGTATACCACCTGGATGAATACTTCCATCATAAGGGAATGAGGACCATGCTTATTGATGAAACCTTTCTTGTAAAACACACACTTTTGGGCCGCCTGTTTAACTTGTTGTTCAGGCACCATCATTTCAGGAAACGCAGGGAGGTATATATGGCACGTTATACGAGTGCCTATCTCTGGCTGCATAAGCGGCGGAATGACATCGTTATCACGCAGGGAGAGTCAGCGCCATTCTTTCCTGTTGACGTTAATTTCATCCACGGTTGTTATCACCTGATGGAAAAGGCGTATTGGCGCAAGGAAGAACACCTGAGCCGTATTTCGCGGCTTCAGCAGCGGAATTGTCTGTCGGCCAGGCAGGTGGTTGCGGTATCTTCCAGGGTTAAACAGGATGTTGTCAGATGGTACGAGGTGCCGGAAGAAAAGATTGCTGTATTAAACAACTGTGTAGATACGAATAGGTTCCGTCCGTATGAAAAAAAGTATAGCCATCAACGTACTGTGCTGTTTGTTGGCAGGCTGATATCTTATAAAGGGCTGGACATACTGGAGCAACTGGCCACCACCATCGAACAATCAGACAACTGGCGTTTGCTGATAGCCTGTAATGAAACACCTGATACAGCACGTTTTTCAGGCTTTTCAAGGACAACCATTAAAACGGGGCTGAACATTGATAATATAGCTACCGGCGCCTATGCAGCAGCAGATCTGCTGATACTGCCATCAATGTTTGAAGGCTTTGAGCTGGTAACGCTGGAAGCGTTATCGACAGGCATTCCCGTCATCGGTACAAAAGTTGGCGCCATCAGTGAGCTGTCTGACGAGGGTTTCCCGGGCGTATACGTGTTGCCAGGGCACATCAGTTGCGCAGATGATGCCATCCTGCGGCATTTTGAGCAGCTGTTAGCGGACTTTCAGCGAACGATCACGCCGCAGGCGTTACATGAAAAGATAGCAGCGAGGTTTGGCTTGGAACGCTATACCAGGGAGCTGGATACGATCCTGTCGTTCGACAACTAATATCAGATAAAAAAATGCCGCACTTTTCGGGTGCGGCATTTTTAGTTTTGTATACATAACCTGACTATTGTAATACGTCCAGTATAGGATGATCAATTCCCTGTACCTGTGTTTGGGCCGGTTTAATCAGCTCCAGCACCGTAATTTTATTTTGACCGGTTTTCAGCCATTCCGCAGGAACATAGAGCGTTTGCTGCGGGCCTACCTGCCAGTAACGGCCCAGGTGATGACCGTTGATCCACACTACGCCTTTGCCCCATTTGCTCATGTCGAGGTAAGTATCTCCTTTGGTGTTCAGGGTGAAACTTCCTTCCTTTAACACCGGCGCATCGGCAGCCACCGCGGACGTTTTAACCACAGGCTGCTGTTCGTACGGAAGCCTGAACTGTTGCCACTGCCCGATGGCTTTTCCGTTAAACAATACCTGTCCGTCTATTCCTTTCCTGTTTTTCAGGAGATAAGGGCCAAAGTTGATGCGGCCCAGGTTTTCGACCAGGATATCCAGTGTTATCGTACCCTCTGGCAGCGTAATATTGACGCTGTCTTGTTTCAGGCGCCTGTCGAGGATGGCAGCCCTTTTACCATTTATGAAAACCAGGCCGTAGTCGCGGAGGTCTTTTATCTTCAAAGTACCGCTGCTGCCGCCTTTAAGGGTAGTACGGTATAATACAAAGCCATAGGCCTGTTTCAGGTCTTCGAACGTTAACGGCTGTACGCTTTTCACCGCAGCTGGCAGCTGGCTGAACAGGGCGCCGCTACGTTCAAAAGTAATCACCGGTGTGGTGATCACCGGCTTTTTTGCCGGCACCTCCGGCAGCGTTGCTCCCGGTGCCAGATGTTTGGCAATGACTTTTCTGAATGCCATGAATTTAGGGGTAGCATTTCCGGCTTCATCCAGTGGCGCATCGTAATCGTAGCTGCTGATCTGTGGTGAATAAGGCGCATGATCGTTGTAGTTGGCGCCATTCATATAACCGCGGGTAGTCCCGCCATGGAACATGTACATATTGATAGAAATACCGGCAGCCAGCACCCGGTCCAAACGGTCAAGGAAATTTTCGTATGGAACGGTATGATGTTTTTCTCCCCAGGAGTCGAACCAGGCGGGATACCATTCCGCAATATAGAACGGTCCTTTACCCTGGTGGTTTTCTTTTACCAGTTGTTTTACTTTTTCGGGATCATCCACGCCGTTCACTGCCGGCAGTAAACCCGGCAGGTGTCCTTTGGCCACGTCTGCCGCCGGGTCGCAGGTATATAACAATCCATCGAAACCAGCATCCGTAAACATTTTACGGTTGATCTCCAGGTATGATTTATCATCGGAATAGGAACCATATTCATTTTCGATCTGCACCATCAGAATATTGCCGCCGTGATTGACCTGTAAAGGCGCCAGCTGTTTGCCTACCGCTTTAATATAGTTATTGTAGGCCCTGAGGTATTGTGGTTCTTTACTTCTTACTTCCAGTCCTTTTATTTCCTGCAACCAATACGGATAGCCACCAAACTCCCACTCCGCACAGGCATAGGGACTGGGGCGTAAAATGACCCACATGCCTTCCTCCTTACATATTTTCACAAAAGCAGCCACGTCATTGTTGCCGGAGAAATCATAGCGCCCCTGTTCCGGTTCATGCATGTTCCAGAATACATAGGTACCGATGGTGTTCAGGCCCATGGCTTTCGCCATACGGACACGGTCGCGCCACGATTCACGGGGCACCCGCAGATAGTGGATTTCGCCGGAGATCATCTGAAACGGTTTCCCGTCCAGCAGAAAGGTGGAATCGCCTAACCGGAAAGTGTGCTGTGCGCTTAATTGCACACAGTACAACATCATCAGTATGGCCATGCTGATTTTCTTCATTGCTAACTGTTTATTTTAATTGTTGGGTGACTGTTACTACCGAACGCGCCGGGACAACTATCGTATGCCCGTTGACGTTACCAGGGCGCAGGTTCCCTTCGTTATTCGTGGTGTAGCTGCGCATAGCCCGAACCGGAATGCCTTTACCACGGACTTCCATCACGGCCGCAGCAGCGCTGTTGTTGACAACCACCATAGCGAGGCTGTTATCGGCATTGCTGAAGGCAGACACGTAAATGTCTTTCGCTGTGGTGTTGCCTGTCAGCTGCGCATCCACCCGTTGGGCCGCAGGCCTTACAAATCGGCTATAGTTGCCCAATACCCATAACATTTTTGTATCGTGTATTTGCCCGTCCGCTTTATTTTTATCTATATAAATCAACCCGTCTTTATAATCATAGGGGGAGATGGCCAACCACCATTGCCAGGCCGATGCATTGGCAACAGTGAGATCAGTATGTATCACCCTGGCCACGTACAATGCGGCGTCCATGCCCAGGTCTACCCTGCTGCCGTTTATTTCTCCGGCATTATCGCCCAGTATACAATATTCGGATTGCCAGAAAGGGATACCTTTCAGCGCGGTATGCAGTCGTTGGCGTATAGTCATGGCCGTATCCCGGGGAGAAGTAGTAAAATAACTATGTCCCGCTACTGCCCGGTACACATTGGGAGAGCTGCCCAGGTAAACAGGGCTTTGGGGATCAAAAAAAGACGCTATCTGTGTGCCTTTGGCGGGTTTATCTTCACCCGCGTACAGATAGTTGAGCTTGCCTGCTTC
This sequence comes from Chitinophaga varians, assembly GCF_012641275.1. Taxonomy (NCBI): domain Bacteria; kingdom Pseudomonadati; phylum Bacteroidota; class Chitinophagia; order Chitinophagales; family Chitinophagaceae; genus Chitinophaga; species Chitinophaga varians. The sequence continues at coordinate 1,633,917 of NZ_JABAIA010000003.1, forward strand.
CGGAATTAAAATTTTAGTGGAAAGCCGGTGCTGGTGAAAGGTTTGGTCCACCGCTTTAACCAGGCCATAGATTTGTTCATTATTATAGGGACAGCCTTCCTGTCCGCCATCGCTCCAGTCCCATTGCGGCTCGTTAACCGGGCTTACAAAATCGAGGGTTATTCCTGTCACCTGCTTTATGCCCAGTACCACATCTTTCAGGAAGCCGGCCACAGCGGGATATTGGTCCGGAGACACGTTGCACTGGCCATGACTGGCAAATGCCTTACCGTTACGGGTAAAGGCTACCGGCGGACTATTCAGAAAACCGAGGAACTGCCGAACGCCCCTGGCTTTGGCAGCATTTAAAAACCAGAGCTGGCCCGCAGGCTGCTCCCAGTGGTACTGATGATCGGCGCCCAGAAAACAGGCTGCACGGCGCCATTCGTCGCGTATGCCGCTGTCGTCGCCCTGTTCGGTACTGCCGGCGCCGATGTTGAACCGCCACATCGACAGGCCGATGCCTTTGGGTTGCCCATCTGCTGTTGTATCAGTGCTAAACAGCCAATCAGCCAGCTGGTTTCGTTTATTATCCGGCCAGGTGCCGGTAAACTGGCAGGACCAGGCATCAGAAGCCGCAAAGTTGTGGACCGTTTGTGCTTTCTTTGAAAGGTCGATATTTACCCGTATCACCTGCTGGGACATGGTTTGTTGCATGACCATACAGCCGAGCAGGGCGCCCATTAGTTTTTTCATGTTCTTAGTAAGCGGTTGCACGCAAAGCCGCATGGTATGCAAGACTTCCCGTAGTAAGATAAGAAGCGTGGTTGCAAGCCTGTAAAGTAGTAAAATAGTTGCTGAATTTTTTCTAAATCCGGCTTTGCTATTTTACCACTTTACAACGGTCTTGCCTCTATTGGCTAGTAACCCGGGTTCTGTTTCAGGGTGGCATTGGAAGCGAGGATATCTGCTCTTGGAACAGGCAGCCAGTAATTGGCTTCCACAAACAGGCGATTGTCCAACGCCACTTTGCGTGTATACGTATAGGTGTTGCCGTTACGGGTGATGGTCATACCATATGCCGGTACATTTTCGGTGACATTGGCGATTTTCCATCTGCGCACATCATAGAAACGGTGCTCTTCATAGGCCAGCTCCACCTGTCTTTCTCTCCTGATGGCGTCGCGCATCTGGTCTTTTGAAAGCCCGGGCGCCAAAGCCGGCTGCATTACGCTGGCACGCTGCCTGATCTGGTTAACAGCGTTGTATACGCTGGCATCGGGGCCTACGGCTTCGTTCTGCGCTTCCGCGTAGTTCAGCAGCACTTCCGCATAGCGGATGTAGATCCAGGGCTGTAATCCGGCCACGTCCCAGGGATTATCGATAGGATTTTTATCGTCCATGAATTTGCGCAGGTAGTAACCGGTTTTGGAGGCGTTCCAGTTGGAAGGACCGTCCTTGCTGTCTTTGCCGCCAGGCGTGAAAGTCTGTATGGTAGAGCCTCTGTAGGTGGCACCGTTATAGAGAACGGTAGCATAAAAACGCGCGTCCCTGTTCGCATACGGATTTTGCGGATCATATCCCGAAGCAGGATCGGTGATAGGCTTGCCATTGTTCATTTCGTAAGCGTCCACCATGTTCTGTAAAGGCGTGTTGCCGGCCCATCCGCCATAGCTGTTAGGGCCATTGGAGATCTCCAGGCATACGTGGCGGGCGCCGATAGCAAACTGCCGTGCAAAAATGATTTCGTTGTTATTGCTGTTCAGGAACAACTGCGTATAGTCGGGCGCGATACTGTATTTGGAGAGCGACATCACTGCTTTGGCAGCATCCGCCGCAGCCTGCCAGGTGCCTACGTTGTAAAGCGGACTGGCTGCATACAGCAACAGGCGGGCTTTCAGGGCCAGTGCCGCGCCCTGGGTGGCTCTGCCGGGAAGCCAGTCGGAGCCGTTGTTGTCAACAGGAAGATCTGCCGCCGCTGCGGTCAGTTCAGTAATAACATAATCCATTGACTGCTGAAGGGTGGCCCTGTTGAACAATGCCGGGTCACTAAGGTTGTCCTGTAAACTGTATTCTTTATCTCCCATCATGATCACGCCGCCATAGTTACGGATCAGGTCATGATAGCGGAAAGCGCGGATAAAACGCAGTTCAGCCCGGAGGCGTTTACGGTGGTCAGTGCTCATGACCACCTTGTCAATATTATTGAGGGCATAGTTACATTCCCGGATGCCACGGTAACTTCTTCCCCAGATAGTACCGGTGATGCCCATGTTTTCCGGCGCCAGCTGGCCCTGTTGCACTACCCAGGTGTTATCATCATTGTTATAAATGGATTCATCGGTGATGGAGCTCCACAGTCCATATTCAAACCCTCTGCCAAACCCGGGATTGCTGCCCTCCCCTTCTTTGTCCTGTAGCTTGATGCTCAGATAGCGGTTGATGACATAGTTTTCAAACAGGGAAGAATCGGCGATGACGGCATCTCCCAGTATTTTATCAGTAGGCGTTACATTGAGAAAATCTTTCTGACAGGAGGCCAGGAAACCCGCCGCCACTAAAGCCATACCGAATAATATATTTGTCGTTTTCATGATTTAATTTTTGTGTTTTACAACTTAACATTTACACCAAGGTTCACGATGCGCTGTTGCGGATAGAACTGTCCGCTGCTGCTGAAGCCTTCCGGATCGTAATCTTTTACCTGGGTGATGGTGAAAAGGTTAAAGGCATTGGCATAGATGCGAAGACCCGCGATCTTCGCGCGTGACAAAGCCGCTGACTGGATGGTATAACCCAGGGAGATGTTTTTCAGGCGAAGGAAAGAAGCGTTGTTCAGCCAGAATGTGTTGGGACGAAGGCCGCCGTTAACAGAAGAGGAAGCACGTTCATCCACCCGGGGATAAGAACCGTTGGGATTGGACGGGCTCCAGCGGTTATCGGCCCAGCTGCTGTAAAAGTTACCAATGGTGCCGGATTCAGGAAGCACATATTGGCTGACATGTGTTTGTCCGGCAAACAATACTGACAGGTCAAAGCCTTTGTAATCGGCAGCCAGATTGATACCGTAAGTGATTTCAGGAATGTTGCCATACTTTGTCCTTACCATGTCATCCGCGGTGATTTGTTTATCACCATTGTAATCCTGGTAAATCAGGTCACCCAGCTTAGCATTGGGCAGATGCGGATATTTGGCCAGGTCGTCTGCCGTTCTGAAAATGCCGATAGCATTGTACAACAGATAAGTGTTCATAGGGCCACCGGTTTCCCGTTGGTAGGGCAAAGTGCCCACTGCTTCGTCCTTGAAGATGATTTTATTTTTGGCATAGGTTACGTTACCCGAAACATTATAGTGGAAGCCGCCGGTAGTGTTATCATATCCGAGCGTAGCTTCGATACCCTGGCTGTTTACCTTACCGATATTTTCTGCCGGCACCAGCGGGTTGTTTTTATCATATGGGTTCACGATACCGGAAGTCTGCGTCAGCGAAGTTCGCGGCGTCAGTATTTTGGTACGGTGCTGTTGGAAGTAAATAAATTCCAGGGAGAAGTGGTCCAGGAAGGTGGCGTTCAGCCCCAGGTCCATCTTTTTTGCCACTTCCCAGGTGATATTGGGATTGGCCAGCTTCACGAGATCGATACCACTTTGAATTTGTCCGTTGATCACATACTGGTTATAGAAAGAATAGTTGTCGAAATACTGGAACAATCCTACGTTATCATTGCCCAACGTACCATACGATCCACGGAACTTCAGGTTGTTAATGAATTTCACCGGTTCAAACCAGGACTCTTTCGATACTACCCAGCCGGCAGACACGGAAGGAAAGAACCCATATTGGTTTCCTTTCGGGAAAGTAGAAGAACCATCTACACGGGCCTGTACTTCCAGCAGGTATTTTTCCAGGTAGTTGTAGGCGATTCTGCCGAAGTAACTTTTTCTGGTAAAATTGTAGCTGCTGCCAAAATTACTCCTGTCTGTGGCGGCAGCACCCCCTTGCGACAGTTCCGGTGTGAGCGGTGTAGGGAAATTGATACGGCCGGCGCTCAGCGTATCTACCATGTTTCTGCTCTGTTCATAACCAATCAACGCATTAACATCGTGCGCGCCAAAACGGCGGGCATAGTTCAGTTTAATGTTGGTGGTCAGCAAAGACATATTCCGCTGTTGCTCCATCAGCGACGCTTTGCCATTGGAGCCGCCCACGATCTTAGGCACATAGGTATTGGAGGCTGCGTCGTATGTGTATTCTTTATAAGGAGTGGAGAATGCCTTGGCAAAGTTCCACGCTTTGTCGGCCGAGAGGAAACCATCGAGTGACAGGCCTTCCACACCCGGGATAGCATACGATCCTTTCAGGATGCCGTTGAAAACCTGGACAGGGTTGCGGGAAAGGCCGCCGATATCAGTTACCTGCATCACCGGGTTGTTGTTTTCGATACCGGTAGTAGGCAGGCCATTGGGATACCTGTCCAATACTGTCGGGTAAGCCCGGTAGATACCGCGGAAAATATCTCCTGCCGAAGTGGTGGGATACTGGCGGTCTTCCTGTCGGCCGGACAGGTACAGGCTTACTTTCAGGCGTTTGGTGACATCGGCGTCAATGTTTGACCGGAAATTGTACTGGTTGTATTTGGTGGCGCCGTTTTTATATAGCCCATTTTGCCCGATCATGCCCAGGGAAACATAATACCGTACGTTTTCCCCGCCGCCGTTCACAGAAAGGCTATGCTGGTTCTGGGTGGTTGTTTTTCGCAGGGTGGCCTTTTGCCAGTCGGTATTCGGATAGTTGACCGGGTCTGAGCCGTCTTTGAACTTTTGCAGTTGTTCTTCTGTGTAAAACTGGTTCATGCCGCCGGCGGTATTATTATAGTACCGGATTTCATTCATGATTTGGGCATAGGTATAGGCATCTGCCATTTTAGGCAGCCTGGTGGGAGATGAAAAACCCTGGTTAAAGCTGTAGTTAATGACAGGCTTTCCGGTTTTACCTCTCTTGGTAGTGATGAGCATCACGCCATTGGCGGCCCGGCTGCCATATACGGCGGCGGAGGCGTCTTTCAGTACCGAGATGCTTTCAATATCGTTTGGGTCCAGCCGTTCGAGGCCGCCGATTTGTCCGGGCACACCGTCCACAACAATCAGTACGTCGTTGTTGCCGGTGGTGGCCAGTCCGCGGATGGTAACGGTAGAGCCGTCGTAGCCTGGTTCACCGGAGCGGTTGTTGGCAATTACCCCGGAGAAGCGGCCGGTCAGGGCATTGGACACGTTGGGCTGCGGGCTTTGTACAATGTCTGCGCCCTTTACCACAGAAATAGAGCCGGTGAGGGTGGCTTTCTTCTGGGTACCATATCCTACGACCACCACCTCATTTACTGATTTACTCAGGGCGGTGAGCACGATCCGCAGGGGGGCCCCTCCTTTCACAGCTACCCGCTGCTCGTTATATGACATATGATTAAATAACAAGGTATCTCCGATGGCTGCGCTGACGCTGAATTTTCCATCGCCATCGGTGAGCGCTCCCCCTGTTTTGTTTTTTATCCGGATGGTTACCCCGGGAACAGGACTGTTGTCGGCAGACACAGTCCCTGTTACAACGGTCTGCTGTGCCTGAGCACTGCCGGCCAATAATATTAATAACAGAAAAAGTAAAGGTGTAAGAATAGGTTGGCTCCGTAAAGGGACAAATAGTTCACGGTCCGTTCCGGATGGAATTTTTTTCATAACGCTTTATTTAAATGAGTGATCGGAATGCTGGCGAATTATAATTCTGGTTGATTGGACTGTTTTACTTCAGCCGCTGTGCCCTCGCAATGTACTATGCTGAGCACAGACCATAGAGGGGGTAAATCATTAAAAAACGGGGGTAAAATCGTAAAATATCATAGGGGGCATTTTATGCCCCCTATGCCCTAAGTGAGTACAGTGGCGGAGAAGAGGGAATTATAACTCTTCCTGGCTTTCCGTGATGTTGAAGTCGCGGTTAAAGGAATGCCGGTATTTTTTGACGTAGCTGGAAGGATTCATCCCGAACAGTTTGACGAACTGTTCACGAAAATATTTAATATCTCCGATGCCTACCTGGACAGCCGCCTGGGTAATAGTATAGTTTTCCCTGAGCAGCAAAACGGCTGCTTTCCGGAGCCGGATGGACCGGATAAAGGAATTAATGGTCTGGCCGGAAATGGATTTTACTTTCTTGTATAAGCTCGAGTGGCTCATGCCTATTTCCAAGGTGAACTTCTTAATGGAAAAGGTCTCGTCTTCCAGGTTGGCTTCTATGATCTCGATACAGCGTTTGAGGAAGTCCTGGTATTCGGCTGGCACCCTGATGTTGCTGCTCCGGAGGGTGATCCGGTCAAAGAAGTATTGCTGTAGCAGGTTCCTGTTCTTGATGATGTTGTTCACCTTGGCCATCAGCAGGTCTTTGTCGAACGGCTTGGTAATATAATCGTCGGCGCCGCCTTCCAGTCCTTTGAGGCGGGTATCGGCGGCAGATGATCCGGTAAGCAGGATCACGGGGATATGGCTGATGGTGTCTGTCTGTTTGATCTTAGTACATAACTCTACGCCGTCCATTCCTTCCATCTGGATGTCACTGATCACCAGGTCGGGCATGTATTTCTGTACTGCCGAAAAGCCACTGAGGCCGTTGTCCGCTTCATAGACCACAAATTTATCCTTAAACAGCTGCTGGAGGTATTGCCTGATTTCATTGTGGTCATCGATGAGGAGGATAGATTTTTTTTCCGTGATGGTGGTAGTCGGCACATCGGCCTCCTGGATGTCTGTCGTTGCGTCCTGTGCTTCCAGACTGGCATCTGCGTTCAGCTCTTTCAGAAAGGCGGATTGATATCCGGCGCCTTCCAGTAACGGTGTGCCGGCAAAATGTGCGTCCCCTTTTTTGAGACAAAGCCGGAAGGCAGTGCCTTCATTTACCTTGCTCTCGTAGCTGACACTTCCATGATGTTTTTCTATAAAGTGTTTTACCAGGTAAAGGCCAATACCGAAACCAGTCTGTAGTGACTCTTTGCGGTCCTGCGCCCGCTGGAACTTTTCGAAGATGCGGTTGCCCACGCTGTCTTCAATACCGCAGCCACTGTCCTTGATCACAACGGTTACGGTGTCAGCATCAGTACTTACTTCAAAGATAATGGTGCCATTGTCGGGGGTAAACTTAAAGGCATTGGAGAGCAGGTTAAAGATGGCAATTTCCAGTTTTTCACTATCGCCATATATCTCTACCTCGGACGGCTGGGCATGAAAAGCATATTGAATATTTTTAACTTTTGCCTGTTGGGAGAAGCAGCTGTATACTTCATGGCACAGGTTCACGATATCCAGCCGGGCAATTTTCAGCTGGTCACCTTCCTGGTCGGCCTTGCGGAACAGCAGGAGCTGATCTACCAGGCTAAGCAGGCGCCGGGCATTACGGTATACGATGCCAAGGTCTTTGTCGGCTTTTTGCTGCAGCAGCTCTTTCAGCGGGTTGATGATCAGGGTGAGCGGTGTCCGGAACTCATGGGAAACATTGGTGAAGAAGGACAGCTTCTTTTCATTCAGTTCCTTTTCCTTCTCTTTTTCGAGATAGGCGAGTTTGATTTCATACTTCAGCCGTTCTTCCCTTGCCCGGTACCGGATATACAGATAGATGGCGCCCACCGTGGTGGTGAGGTAGAGCAGATAAGCCCACCAGGTGCGGTACCAGGGCGGCAATACGATGAGGGAGACAGTGCGTATTTCCGGGCCCCAGTATCCATCGGCATTACTGGCTTTTATCTCGAAGGTATAATGTCCTTCCTGCAGGTGGGTGTAGTTTGCTGTCCGGGTTTGACCGACATAGTTCCAATTGTTGTCCCAGCCCCGTAGCCGGTAGGCGTAACTGATTTTATCGGGCAGCGTGTATTCCAGTGCTACAAAATCGAAGGCAATGGTGGCTTTGTCGTAGGGCACGGTGATTTCCCGTACTTCCTTTTCCGGTGTTCTGCCGGACACGTAGTTATCCGACTCAGTCACCGGCGCGTTGTTGATACTGATGTTTGTGAGCCATACCGGCGGAATAGCGGTATCTGCATACACGCTGTCAGGATAAAAGATATTAAACCCTTTGATACCGCCAAACGCGAGTTCGCCTGAGCGCAATGCCAGTGCGGCGTTAAAGCTAAACTGATTGCTCTGGAGACCGTCCGACGCGTAGAAGTTGCGGAACGTTTTCTTTACCGGATCAAATTTGCAAAGCCCGTTGAAGGTGCTGATCCAGATATTGCCTTTGTTGTCTTCCAGCATACGGAGGATGGAATTGCTGGGCAATCCTTCAGTCATGGTATAACGCGTGTAGGCACCGGTTTGCCGGTTAAAGCGCAACAAGCCGCCGCCATCGGTCCCCACCCAGAAGTTACCGCTTTTATCATGGCAGATGGACCGTACGGTATAGCCGATATTAAAGCGCTGATGTTTCAGGTGATGTTTGTCTACCCTGATAAGCGAAGAATAATTCCCTCCCCATAGCTGGCCTTCACGGTCTTCTGCCAGGCACTGCATGTTTACCAGGCTGCTGTCGAAAAGCGTGAACCGGTTTTCCGCCGGATTAAACCGGTACAGCGTACCATTGTTGGTGGTACTGGCCCATAGTTGTTGTTGCCGGTCTTCATATACCAGCCATACATTATTTTCAGCACTGCGGGTATACGGATTAAAACAGGTGTAATGTTCAAACTTCCCGGTAGCGGTACTGTAGCGGTTTACCCCGCCAAACCACGTCGATATCCATAGATCGTGATGCGCATCATGAATAATAGATGTAATAAAGTTACTGCTGATGCCTTGCGGCTGACGCACATCATGGCTGTAAGCCGTAATGGCGCCGGTTTCCCGGTTCAAGTGTTTCAATCCTGCTCCATCGGTACCTATCCAGATATTTTTAGCATCTTCTTCACAAAAGGAAAAAATAAAATTATCGACGGCCCTGGCATCAGGATTCCGGTTCAGCACATTCAGCTCGAAAGGGTTGCGACGGGCCTCCAGGATATTAATACCGCCCCGCAGGGTGCCTATCCATTTGCGGCCTTCCCGGTCTTCATAAAAAGAATACACGGCATTGCTGCTCAGCTGTGAGCGGCTGCCTGGGCTGGTAAACGGGCGTGCAGGAGCATCCGTACCATTCATCAGGTAAAGACCGTTGCCGTCAGAAGCACACCAGGTGGTCCCTTCCCTGTCGGTATACAGGTGTACGATCTTGCTGTTTTCGGGCAGGGCGTTACCGGAAAATTTCCCGGTGGCGGGAATATAGCGGAATACGCCGGCATCCGTGCCCAGCAACAGATTGCCGGCCTGGTCGAGATTGAGGCAATTGGCACGGGGAATGTCCCTGCTTACCACAGACAAGGTATGTTGCGCAATGTCATATCTGCATAAACCAATATCCTGTACAAATATCCAGGCGTATTTACCGGTGAACTTTATCCCGGTCACCTCGTAATCGGTGATGGTCTTTGCATCGTTATGAACAGGAATTTGCAGGCCATCATAGCGGTTATTATCAAATACGAGCAACCCGTTTTTTTCCGTACCCACTAAGATGAGACCATTTTCATCCGACTTAATGATATGTATATTTTCGTTGGCCTTGCGAAGCGTCCGGCCATTCGCCGGTTTATACACCGGCATAAAGAATTTTTCCGTAGCGGGATTGAAAACACTCACCCCCCTCCTGCCGCCCACCCAAAGCCGGTGGCGGTTGTCATCTGCCAGGGTGTACACGCCATTGTCGGCCAGCGAGGTACTGTCGCCTACTTTATTGCGGTATACCTTGAACTTATAACCGTCATACCTGCTTAGCCCATCATAGGTGCCAAACCACATAAACCCTTTGTGGTCCTGGTATACAGAGGTAACAGCGTTGTTGGACAATCCGTCTTCAATGCCCAGATACCTGATAGGATAACCGATGGCGGATGCAGCAGTGGCGACTACCATCAGCAATAAAACAAAGCAACATGACCTCTCAATGCACATAGGCTCATTTTAAAGGCTGTAAATCTATTGAAAAAGATAAACTTTTCGGGAGAAGGGCTATTACTTTAATGCAGGAGCAGGCGTATCAATGATGTTCGGGAAGACACAGAATGTGAGAATGTTTTTTATTATGATGACATAAAACAATAAAGGGCTGCACTATTGCAACCCTTTATTTTCATCGATAGTTTGTGACCGCGTCTGGATTCAAACCAGAAACCTTTTGATTCGTAGTCAAATGCTCTATTCAGTTGAGCTACGCAGCCGTTTCCCTTTCGGTATTGCAAAGATAAAACATTTATTTTATCTTAACAAATTATTTTTCAACTCTTTACATCTGTCACTTTTTAACAGTATATTTTTTTGAGCTAAAAAAAACTGCAAAACGTATTGCAGCATTTTTTTGTTGTGACCCTGTCAGGATTCAAACCTGAAACCTTCTGATCCGTAGTCAGATGCTCTATTCAGTTGAGCTACAAGGCCATTTCCCCGTTTGGGATTGCAAATGTAGGATTAGTTTTTATTTAAACAAATTTTTTTGAAAAATTTTTTCAAGACACTACCGTCAACCACTATACGTTTTCGTTATCATACCCGTTAAAACAGCCATCAGAAAAGATATCAGCTGTTTTATTTTTTCATACCGGATAAGGACCTTCCGTAAAAACAGTGTTGTGATAGCCTTTTGAACCGACCAATCGTGCCAGCGGACTGAATACGTCCTGCCCATTTTCCAGCGCTTCCAATACCCTGCCGAAGTCATACTCCGGCTTCCACCCCAGGTCCTTCCTGGCCTTTGCGTTGTCATACACCCGGTCTATCACCGGCTGCATCTTCCATTGCAGGCGAGCATACAGGCCTTCAAACGCCGGGAAATAACGGCTTACCACCGCGGGCGCGTCCTGCTGCAACGCCGGCATATCTTCTACAGTAAACGGCGTGGTTGCGCTGATCACATAACGATCAAAGCCAATAGCCGTTGCATTTTCCGCGGCCAGCAAATGTGCCGTCACTACATCGGCCAGGTCTACCCTGCCAAACAACAGTTCATTTACTTTCAGGTTCGTATCATCATAAGCCTCTCGTTTACTGCGGTCATCATCGATCTCCGGGAAAAACCGCGACGTCCGCAACACGATACAGGGCAACCCCTGCTTGCGGTAAAACAACCGGCAGAGGTCTTCCGCGGCCACCTTGGTGATGCCATAAATATTTTTCGGCATAGGCGCCAACGCCGGCGTAACCCATACCGCTGGTCCACCCGGCACCGGCGCCATCGCCTCGCCAAACACACTGGTGGTGCTGGTAAAAACGAAACGCCCCACTCCCGCCGCCACCGCCGCTTCCAGCAGGCGCAATGTGCCGGTGATATTGGTATCAATGAACTGTTGCACGGAATGAGTGACCACATGTGGCTTATGCAATGTGGCCGCATGAAACACCACTGCCACGTCCTTCATACATGCCCGCACAAAATCAGTATCAGTGATGGAACCCACATGTGTCGTAAAAACGCCGGCGATCTGATCGATGCCAATCACCTCATACCGCAGGCCCTGCAGGCTGCGCACCAGTGCTTCCCCCAGATGGCCGGAACTGCCAGTAACTAAAACACGCATATCATTTAAAGATTTTATCATTCTAAAATTTGGTCATCAAAGATAGCAGGAACAGCCGGTGACGGATATTGATTTACGAAGTAAAAATACTGATCTTTGCAGTATGCCATACACGATCGGCGGAAACGCCTATAAAGAGATTGCAGCCAGAAGGTTTTCCGACGGCCGCCGCTTCGATCATTTCGAGCACAGCACCTTTGCCTTACCGTATGTACGGCACCAGGTACAGCATTCCTTTAACCAGGACTTTGGCATTATACAGTTCAGGGCCGACTTTGAACGGGACATTACAGTACAACAAGTAAAAGGAGATATTCCTCACGTAAGCCTTCATTTTCAGCTCAAAGGCTGTTCCCGCGCCGACTTCAAAGGGCTTGCCCCACAACCGCTGCAGGCAGGGGAATTTAACGTATATGCCTCCGATAATTTTCTGTCAGACCTTCACTTCAACGCCCAGCAAGGCTTTGAATACCTTGCTATTACCTTCCGGCAGTCTTTTCTGCAGACCGTGTTGTCACAGTTTACTGTTCCTCCGGGGGATATTGTCCGGCAACTGGCATCCGGCGCTACTTTCGCACTGTCTCCCACGGCCATGCGCGTTACACCGGAGATACAGCTTGCATTGCGGTCATTGGTAAACCCTCCGGTGTCCGACAACCTGTTGCCGCTATATCGCCACAACAAGGTAACAGAAATCATCACATTGCTGTTTTCCGATCTTTATCCGGAACCTCGTCCGGCTTTTCAGCAGGAGATGAAAGACATTTATCATTATATCCTTGCTCACTTTGCCGATATTCAGTCCCTCGCGGACGTGGCCCGGCATTTTTCCTTAACGGAATACCAGATCAAACAACAGTTACGGCTGCAATATGGCACCACCTTTTATGAGCTGGTACAGGAACGTAAAATGGCGCATGCGCTGCAACTGCTGCAGCAAACCGATATGCATGTCAATGAAATAGCCTGGCAGATGGGTTATAGCAACGCCAGTAATTTCATCCAGGCGTTTAAAAGGAGGTTTGGCACTACTCCCCGGAACCTCAAACAGCTTTGATTATAACTGACGCTTTGATTAGCGGAGATGACCAGGTGGATTTTTAAAAATTGCCTGCGAATGTTGACCCACAGTAAGCGAATAATAAACAACTGTTGTTTGTTTATGTCGATGACCGACTTTTGTGCCCATTAAAACCACCCTTCTGCTGATGAAGAAAATATTTATCCTGATGGCCTTTGTGATGCTGTTTTGCGCCTGGAAAGCCACTGCGCAGGAAGCCCGCACCCCGCTGCTCTATGAAGGCACCATCGATGGCAAGTTGGCCATTACCCTGTATCTGGTCTCTGTACCGCGCGAGTGTGGAGGAGATCCTTATTACCAGTGCATTTACCGTTACAATAAAAACAAAGACAATGAATGGCTGTCATTGAATGTGGAGTACAACCAGCAAAATCAGTTCATCATGGTGGAGCACCGGTTTTCCGGCGTAATGATACTGCAAAAAAATATCGACGGTTTTTCCGGCATCTGGATTCACCCTAACGGCACAACGCAGAAAAAGGTAATACTCAGGAAAACACATCTTCCGAAAACAGACATCAAAAAGTACGAGGACTACATGGACAAAACCTTCTACAACACGGACGACTGTTAAGGAATATACGGGGGCGCCGTAGTATTGCCTACTTTCCGGAAAGTAAGGTTGATCCTGGCTTTCATGGGTTTGGCGGACTTCGCGATGCGGTGCTCCCAATACCTTTGCAGGTCGCCTTTCATCAGTAACAGGGAGCCATGTTGTAGCTTGATCGAATAACGCCGGCGGTGATCGTCTTTACTGCGGAAATCAAAGTTACGTTCCTCTCCCAGGCTGATGGAAGCGATTTCTGTTTTTAATCCCGGTACCGTGTCCTTGTCCGAGTGCCAGGCCACCGAGTCATTGTTATCCCGGTAATAATTCAGCAAAACGCCATCGAACACGATGCCGGTGTGCGCTTCCACTTTCGCCTTCAGCGCCAGCAGCGCGGGAGGCCAGGGCAGCACCGGACGCTGGTCGCCGCTTCGTATAGGTTCACTGCCAAACCAGGCAGACAGCCGCGGCGTGAGCACTTCCTTTTCATACATCATCACTTTGCTTTGTTGCCAGGGAACGGTGCTGAGCAATTGTTCCAGCAACTGATCACTTTCTTCCCTGCTCAGAAAGGCGGGATGGTATGTTATCAAATCCTCCGGCAGCATCAGCTGGCTGCCATCATCAAATAATTTCAGTTGCATGATTCTCTATTTAAAATTCCTGCCTTTCGGGAAAAGCTCTGCCTGTATCATTTTAGGCGCAGGCTTTTTAGCGGCGGCAGGCACATTATCACTATAAGGCGCATTCATCAGGTGCTCTTCGTCCGTAGGCAATGACAGCTGGTTCAGCAGCGCATTGCAGTTATAGCACTTTTTAATGACGACATGTGTCACACTCCCTTCCCGCTGCAATTTTCCTTCCACCATCAGCAGCCGGGACGTTACAATTTCTTTTCTGAAGCGTTCAAAAATTTTGGCAAAAGCCACCAGGTTGGCGCTGCCGGTTTCATCTTCGATGGTAATAAAACAGATGCCGCTGGCCGTTCCCGGCCGTTGGCGTACCAATACCAGTCCGGCCACACGCAAAGGCGTTCCGTCCGGCCACTGGTCCAGCTCCCTGATGGACAGTACATTTTGTTTGAACAACTGCCGGCGTACAAAACTTACCGGGTGGGCTTTGAGGGATAAAGCCATGGCCGCGTAATCCTGTACCACATGTTCGGAAGGAGTCATCAATGGCAACCGCACCGGCGCTTCACTGGCGCTTTCCGAAGGCTGGCCTTCAAAGAGCGCATGCGGACGGTCTGCCAAAGCAGACACCTCCCATAAGGCCCTGCGACGGTCCATTTTCATGGAACGGAAAGCATCAGCGTCTGCGAGCCGCTCCAGCGTGCTTAAAGTCACGCCGGCATCCATGATGGAATGTATATTTACATAAGGCGCTGTCCGCGCTGCTATCAACCGTTCCATCTCTCCCTGGCCGAGTCCCTTTACCTGCCGGAATCCCAGTCTCAGCGCATGATACTCCCCTGCCTTTTCTTCCAGTGTATTATCCCAATATGAATGGTTCACATCTACCGGACGCACGACAACCTTATGGTTACGGGCATCCGTCACTATTTGTGCCGGTGCATAGAAGCCCATCGGCTGGCTGTTCAACAGGGCACAGGCGAATACATCCGGGAAATAACATTTGATCCAGCAGGAAACATATACCAGCAAAGCAAAACTGGCAGCATGACTTTCAGGGAAACCATAAGAACCGAAGCCTTCCAGTTGTTTGAATATACGTTCGGCGAATTCCTGCTGGTAGCCTTTTTTCACCATGCCGCTGACCAGCTTCTCCCGCCATTTTGCAATTTGTCCGTGTGCCTTGAAAGTGGCCATGCTGCGGCGAAGGCCGTCTGCTTCCGCAGCCGTGAAATTTGCGGCCACCATGGCTATTTCCATAGCTTGCTCCTGAAACAGAGGCACACCTTTGGTCCGGCTGAGAATTGCCTTCAATTCTTCAGAAGGATAGTCTTCCGGTTCTTCACCGTTTCGCCTGCGCAGATAAGGATGTACCATGTCGCCCTGAATAGGCCCGGGCCTTACAATAGCTACTTCAATTACCAGGTCATAAAATTTACGGGGCTTCAATCTCGGTAACATCGACATCTGCGCACGGCTCTCAATCTGAAAAACGCCAATGGTATCAGCGCGACAAATCATGTCGTACACCTTTTTTTTCTGTGGAATATTGGCCAAAGTACAATGATACCCATAATGCTGTTTGATTAAGTCAAACGCTTTGCGGATACAGGTCAGCATGCCCAGTGCCAGCACATCCACTTTCAGGAAGCCCAGCGCTTCAATATCATCCTTGTTCCATTCAATATTGGTGCGGCCTTCCATCCTGGCGTTGAGGATAGGGCAAAGATCAGACAGCTGATGCTGCGTGATCACAAATCCGCCTGTATGTTGCCCCAGCTGCCGCGGGAAACCAATATACTGCTCTGTCAGTTCCAGCACTTTCATCAGCACCGGGTCTTTCGCTTTAAACCCTTCGCTGGTGGCCGTATTGCCTTCCATCCATTCCTCCGTGAATTCATAGCCCGATTTGGCCAGATGGTCCACCGCGTCCATAGACAAGCCCATGGCCTTTCCCACGTCACGCACGGCGCCTTTCCAGTGTACCTGTGTAACGGTGGCCACAATGCCTGCCCTGTCGCGCCCGTATTTGGCGTAGACATATTGAATCACTTCTTCGCGACGCTCATGCTCAAAGTCCACATCTATGTCCGGTGCTTCATCTCTGGCATCTGACATAAAGCGGGCAAACAACAGGTTGACCGTCTGAGGGTTAATAGAAGTAATACCGAGGCAGTAACACACCACTGAGTTGGCCGCAGATCCGCGCCCCTGGCATAAAATATCCTGACTTCTCGCGAAGCGCACCAGGTCATATACTGTCAGAAAATACGCCGCATAGTTTTTCCGGGCCATAAAAGAAAGCTCTTCCCGGATCGTGTGCTCCACCTTCTGCGGAACACCATCCGGGAACCGTTCTGTTGCGCCCTGCCAGGTCAGCATCTCCAGCTCTTCCTGTGGCGTCCGGCCTTCTGTGGTTATTTCTTCCGGGTAAACATATTCAAGGCTGTCCAGCGAAAACCGGCAGGCAGTCGCTATTTCCTGCGCACAGGCCAATGCCTGCGGATAACGGCGGAACAAACGCCGCATCTCCGCGATCGGTTTCAGGTAACGCTCCGCATTCTGGTACAGCCGAAACCCTGCATTATGAATGGTGCATTTTTCCCGGACGCAGGTCACAACGTCCTGCAACTCCCGTCGTTCCGGCGCGTGGTAGTACACGTCGTTTGTGGCCACCATCGAGATATGCAGCTCTTCACAGTACTGTGCGATACGGTACAGTTTCTTACCATCATCTCCCCGATAAGACCAGCATGCCGCCATGTACAATTCCGATTTGAAATGCTGCCGGTATTCCCTGGCGGCCCTTTTAAAATCAACATCAAAATCAAATTCGCCATTTAATACAGGGGGCGGTATCATCACGAATTTGATACCTTCCGCATATTGGTAGACATCTTTTTTATAAAGCTCACATTTGCCTTTCTCCGTACGAAGGTTACCGGTAGATAACAGGGCTGACAAACGGCCATAGGCGGCCCTGTCAGTCGGATAAGCCAATAAGGGCGGACCGTCCTGCAAGTCCAGCCGGCAGGCAGGAATGATCCGTATATTTTTTCCTCTTGCCGCTGCATGTGCCCGCACAATACCAGCCAGCGTATTATGATCGGTAATAGCGATGGCCGTATAACCCAGGCTGGCGGCCTGTTCCACCAGCTCTTCCGGATGAGAGGCCCCCCGCAAAAAACTAAAGTTCGTTGTGATTTGTAATTCCGTATATCCCATACCGTTACTGTTCACGCAAAGTATCCGTGTATAAACCATTCCGGCTTATGTTCCCCATAATGCCCGGAGCGAAACAACCAATACCTGCCTCCTTCTTCATCTTCCACCTGGTAATAATCCCTTTGTAATCCTTTTTCAATCCACCATTCGCGTTCTATCCTTTCCGGCCCGTCGGCCTTTACCACTTTATGGATTTTACCTTTATGGATAAAAAGCATCGGCGGATAGTCCGGGATTGGTGCAGACACTTCGATGCGCACTGGTGCGCCCAGCAGGCTTACCGGCCGTACCAGATGTTCCGGCCATGCCACTGTTGCCGCCTCCTGCACATCGTTTGTTTGCCTGATGGAACGTTCCGGCCAGTGGTGTTCTTCCGGCAGGTAACGGTGAATGGCAGCAGTGCCGATACGGCTCTCCAGCCGGTCCAGCAGTTTGGTCACCGCATCTTTTTTGCCGCAGGTGTCCAGGTCCCACAGCCGTTCCTGTTGCGTTGTCAAACCCTCCACCACCGGCGCTTCCATGACAAACAGCTCAATGCCCAGGTTCGGCTCGATCGTATCTATTTTTAATTCAAACAACCGGAACAGGTGTTCCAGGTTGCGCACGGGGCTGTTGGTGCCGATCTCCACCTGTTGCAGCCCGCCATCTGTGCGGTAACACAGAAGCCTTGCCTTACGCAGCCCTTTTTCTTCCTGCTGCAACCGTTGACAAATTGCTTCCAGCAGTTTCCGGATGGCGACTTCAATTCCCGGGGCGGTACGTATCGGGTCGAAGCAGGGAAGCCGCTCCACATAAGGATCGGGAGGCTGTACCGGCACCAGTGGTTCCGGTATGGTGCCCAGTACTTTGCCGAGGCGTTCCAGTACCGGTACACCGAAGCGCCGCCGCAATACGGCCGGGGGCATGTCCATAAACAGCCCGATCTGTGTAAGTCCTAATTTCCGCAGGCGGTCTGTTATAGCCTGTTCCAGCCGCAGCGCTTCCGGCGGCAGGTCCCGCATTACAGCGGCCTGGCCACCCGGCGCAATCACCGGATGTGTAGTGCCATAGCGGGCCACCGCCCAGGCCGCCGCCATGGTGTCTGCAATGGCCGCACGCACATGATAGCCGCCGGCCTGCAGCCTGGTGACGATATTTTCAAAGTAGGCATCCTCTCCTCCCCACAAATGCGTACAGCCACTGATGTCCAGTACAAGGCCGTCAGGCCCGTCTATCCCCGTGACGGGCGTAAAACGGTAACACCAGATGGCCAGGGATACGAGCAGTTTATCCTGGGAAGGATCTTCATCATAATATAACAGGTCCGGATATACGGCCCTGGCATCTGCCAGCACTGTTCCCGGCAGAATGCCCAGCTGGCCGGCCTCCCGGCTGACAGACCGGATAACGGTCCTGCCCCGCTCCGGCGCCACCAATACAAAAGGCTGCTGCCGGAGCCCCGGATAACGCAGCGCCAGCCGGTCGGCCGCCAGATGACGAAACCAGACTGCCATGTAACGCTTCATACGATTAACCAGCTTTGATATAAATATTTTGTTCTTCCATGCTTTCTGTACCTCCCGGCTGAAACTGTTGCCCGTCCCACATTATCTGCCAGCTGCCCGGCTTCCCGTTGCGGACTTTTAACAGCGCCACCTGCCATTGCGGATATCCTACGCCCGGCAGCCCTTCCTCCATGAGACTGGCCACCGGCGTGATCATCCACCGGGTGGTGCAAACAGTGTTCTCCACGCTGCGCGGACGGTGCCGGTGCAACAGGCAGGGCACCCCGCTTTTCTCTATGGCCAGCTGAAGACGTCGCAATGCAACAGGATGAATGTCCGGCGCCTCTCCCACCACAGCCGCCAGTGCATTACATTTCAGACATTCTTCCACTACCCATAACATCTCTTTCTCTGATACCAGGTCTATAAAAATGATCCTGTCCGGTACCAGGCAAAATGTTTTTAATCCCGGCGGAAACAGCGTCCGGTGGGCCCCTACCCATACCGCCATTTCCTGGCCTTTCATGATACGGCTCAGCAGCCCAGCCATGAACCCCAGCGTGGCCGCTGCCGTTTCACTATTATGACTAATGAATTCATGGGTGCCACGGAAAGGGAAACAATGCCCCGGAAATGCCGCATTCAAAGGGCCCAGGTCGGGATGATCATTGGAATGGGATGAAAATACAGTCCCCCCTGAAGAAAGAATTTCCCCTCTCAGCCTGGCTATCACCTCATTTCTTTCAGCTGACTGTTTCATATTTCAAAAAGTTGACTTATATTTGGCACTAATAATGCCAATACACCGGCAGTAATAATGCCAAAAAAATATGAAAGAACAAAATAATTTTTGGGCCGCTAACCTGAAATTTCTCCGTAACCGGAAAAAGATGACACAGGATGACCTGGCCACCGCCCTACAATTTACCCGTACCAAATTAAAGGCATTGGAAACCGGCGCCACCCGTAATCCTCCACTGGAGGACCAGGTGCTGATATCAGATTTTTTTAAGGTTGACATCGACACTTTTGTACGCCTCGACCTGTCCCAACTGGGAGAACTGCATCTGCGGGAACTGGAAGCCGGGGACATGAGTTATGTGACTGGAAAAAAGATGCGGGTGCTGGCCACCACCATCACACCAGACAACAAGGAACAGGTGGAAATGGTATCTCATAGCGTACAGGCCGGATACACCGCTGGCTATGCCGATCCGGATTATATCTCCAGCCTCCCCGTGTTTCATATGCCGCAGCTCCCGGCTGACCGGAAGTTCCGGATGTTCCCTGTTAAAGGAGAATCCATGCTGCCCGTTCCGGAAGGCGCTTATGTGATCGTAGAATATATACAGGACTGGTCTGCCCTGAAAGACGGCACTCCCTGCGTGGTGATCACCAAAAACGAAGGCATCGTTTTTAAAGTCGTTTATAACCGTATTCAACAAAACGGCCTGTTACACCTGGTGTCACTGAATCCGTTGTTCAAACCTTATGATCTTCCGGTAAGTGAAGTACTGGAAATGTGGAAATACCACAGCTACTGGACAAACACGGACTTGTCGCCACAGTCTGATATGGACGCTATTTTACAGGCATTGGGGAAACTGGATGCGAAAGTAGACAAGCTGGTGTCTAGCACGGACACCGTCAGCTAAAAGCAGCTGTTTGCATTCTGGCCTGGTAAATGCCGGGGTGACATCACATAAAAAAGAGGGTGCCTTTTGAGACACCCTCTTGTACATCCACTATTTTTTCATGACCTTTTCCGGAGCAGCTATCTCAAGGAAATAAATGCACGGCGTTACAGAAATGAAGTTTCCGGTAACCGGATACGGTCACAGAGGAAGCATTGGGGCAGATGCGATCAGCATATCTTTGAAATGCAGGTACGAACACAGGTTATAGCACCAGGGTCCCGGGAAGGGCATTCGAACCGGGTACAGAAGCAACTTCCCTGACAGGTAGTATCGGGCGTGGTTGCCCCGCCTGTTATTGTTCCCTGTGATAAACTGCTGATCACTTCCTTGTGAAGTGATATTTTAGCGAGATGTAGTTTTCTCTTTTTCATAACGAAACTATTTTTAGTACATCATAAATTTCGGGCCTCTGTCTGCATAAAACGTGCAGCAGTTTGACCTTACAGTTATTTCGTGCTGACCAGACGATATCGACACAACAAAGGGTTGCAACAGGTGCAACCCTTTTAAATTCATGCTACTGTTCAGATTACCCGTTATGTCATCAGCATGCTGTAACCGGGCAGGAAACATCCTGTGTCTGGCACACATCCAGTATGGAACAGAAACAGCTTGCGAAACAGGTTTTAAGACAGGTTTGTTCGCGTACAGTGATGGCTCCGCCTACTATTTTGTCCTGGGACAAATCACTGATCACTTCTTTGTTGAGGGAGAGTTTGGAAAGATTCACTTTTTTCTTTTTCATAACGGATTTTTTCCGGGTTAAATAATAACTGAATTATCAGGTAACATCATGGGCACCGCAACGGACTTGTTGGCAGGCAGGTAAGAATACAGGAGCTCGCTTATTCAACCGGGCATAATTGGGTTACACCGCATACTATAAGGCAGGAAAGCTTAGGCTGAGTTTGAGGTTGACAGTCGAATACACTGCAAAGACAGCTTTCAAGACATGATTTAAAACAGGTGTTCGCAGTGGCGCCCCCTGTTATTTTTTCCTGGGATAAATTACTAATCACTTCTTTGTTGAGCGACAGTTTGGTGAGATTTACCTTTCTTTTTTTCATAACGGAATATTTTAGATGAAATATAAAATTCGCGTTTGCGCCTGCATAAATTATGCAGTAGCAGCGTTTTTTACCTTTAAAAGGAGTTTATCTTTTTACTGCAATCATGTTTCACCGCAATCACTTTACCATGCTCTTTTTATAATTTGATCAATGAAAAACCTGGTAGCAATTCCACGTCTATTCAATAAGCATAAAGCATAACTTATGAAACCCTCAGAACGCGAAACACCGCGGTTCCCTCACTGTGGGCATCTCACGCAAACAATTCCCGGGATCTTCCAAAACACGGTAACGTTGATGCCACAGAAGACAGCCATCATTTTCAAGTCGGAAAGCATTACCTACCACGGGCTGAACACAAAAGCCAACCAACTGGCCGGGCTTTTAACCAGGGCCGGTGCCGGTCCCGGCGTCATGATCGCTGTTTGTATGCCGCAAGGTATAGAACGTGTTATCTATACGCTGGCGGTAATGAAAACCGGCGCAGCCTACGTACCGCTCGACCCGGAGTATCCGGAAGCCAGGCTACACTTCATTCTCAGCGATACCGGCGCGGCCTTCGTTCTTACCAGTTCCTTGTTGCGGTCTAAATTCCCGGAATATCCCGGCCGTATTATCTTACCGGAAGAAGAGCAAACCGCCGCATTGCCCGCAGAAGACTTGCAGGTGAACATACAGCCCGATGACATATTGTATGTCATCTATACCTCCGGTAGTACAGGTGTTCCCAAAGGCGTAGTGGTAGAGCAAGGCGCCGTACTCAGCTTTATACAGGACTACCCTGAAGCCATAGGCATTACATCCGAAAGCATTGCTGTACAGCTACTGTCTTTCAGCTTTGACGCCGCTTTTATGGACCTGTGGATACCACTGCTCGTGGGAGCCACGCTGCATCTTTATCCGGACAATAAACTGCTGGGCGAAGCTCTGATGGACTACATCCGGCAACACCACATTAACATCCTGGCAATGATTACGCCGACCATCCTGGCTTCCCTGCCAACAAACGGAGACATTGGCCATCTGAAAATTATCGGTGTGGGTGGAGATGTGTGCCCGGAAAACCTGGTCCTTCACTGGATGAACAAAGTAAAACTATATAACGCTTACGGACCTACGGAGACCACCATCGCAGTTACCTGTCACCCATACCAGCCAGGGCAAAGTGCCCGTACTATCGGGAAACCACTGGGCAACGTGACCTTTCACGCGTTGGACACACACCTGCAACCAGTACCGGTGGGCAGCGAGGGCGAACTGTTTATCGGCGGGGCCCAGCTCGCCAGGGAGTACCTGCACCGCCCTGATATCACCGCTGAAAGGTTCCTTCAGGTAACAACCGGCAACCTCGAAAACAGACGACTTTATAAAACAGGCGATCTGGTACGGATGTTACCCGACGGCAATTGGGAATTCATCGGCCGAAATGACCAACAGATAAAAGTCCGTGGTTTCCGCATAGAGCCGGGGGAAATAGAGCGCGCCATCACCGGCATTCCGGATGTTAAAGAAGCAGTGGTGACTGCCGTAAAAATGCCCCATGAACAAACAATACTTGCAGCCTTCATCACCCCACGGCAGTTTACCACACCCGATGAAGTCCGCCTGAAAACTGATATACGCAGCCGTTTACAGCAACAACTGCCTGCCCATATGGTCCCTGACAGGCTCGTTATTCTCGAAAAAATGCCAATTACACCGAACGGTAAAATCAGTAAAGAAGCCTTGTCCGGCCTGGTCCATAGCGAACAGCTCTCACTGGAAGGTATATCCGAAGATAACATTGAAGACATTCTTGCCGCCGTCTGGAAACATGTGCTCCAGCTGCCGGAAGTAGCGGCAACAGACAATTTCACGGCGCTTGGCGGCCATTCGCTTAGTGCTGTGCGGATATTTACAGCGTTGCCGGAACTGTTGCGGAAGAATTTGCAACTGGCAGACATCTACCAGTTTCCAACCATTGAAAAACTGGCAGCAGAAATAAGGCGCCGCCAAAGCCTGATACCGCTCTCACAGGAAGAACGCATGAAAGTCAATACAGATATACTCCTCAACGATATTAAGCTCGATGCCGGCCATGATTATCCTACCGCCATTGACCCGTCTGTGCTGGCCAACCCTCAAAGGATATTGCTGACGGGGGCAACCGGATTCGTAGGCTCTCACCTGCTGCTGGAACTGATAGAAAAAACCAATGCCGATATATACTGCCTGGTACGCGCACAAAATAAAGCCCATGCGATGGAGCGGATAAAGTCAGTATTTGACAGATACCGGTTAAAATGGCCGGCAACAAAAGCCCACCGCATTATTCCCGTTACAGGCGACTTTTGTTTTCCTTATCTGGGTATGCCTGCCCGCGATTTTTATCAACTGGCAGAGGAAATTGAAATAGTGTACCACTCCGGTGGCTCTGTGAATTATATACAGCCTTACTCTATCCTTAAATCCGTGAATGTGGACGGTGCCCAGCAGGTGATCCTGTTTGCCACCACCGGCAAACTTAAATACCTGATAGAATGCTCCACCATTGGCGTTTTCAGCTGGGGCAGGCCTGTCACCGGCAAAACCTGGATGCGCGAAGACGATCCTATTGACCAGAACCTCCCCGCTATCTGCCGGGATATGAACTATGTCAGAAGCAAATGGGTGGCTGAGAAAATACTGGACCTGGCTCAGAAGAAAGGGCTGCCGGTAATCAATTTCCGACTGGGATTTGTTATGTGCAACAGCCAGACAGGCGCCACGGAAATGAACCAATGGTGGGGAAGCCTTGTCAGAAGCTGCCTGTCAACCGGCACGTTCCCGCTGATCATGGGACTGAAAGATGAGTTGGTGACGGTTGATTTTGTGGCGCAGGCAATTGTCCACATTGCGAAAAACAAGGATGCAGTAGGTAAAAACTTCCACCTTGTGCCCGAACCTTACAACGACTTGTCTGTAACCGATTTTTTTGTAAAGATCAATGAACACTTTAACACCGGACTTACCGCTCAGCCGTTTCCCGAATGGCTCCTGCAATGGAAAAACAATCAAAACAACGCGTTGTACAGCCTGCTGAGCCTATTCACAGAAGACGTGGACCGGGGAAAATCGTTGATGGAAGTATATGAAAACACTTACTATCTGGACAAATCAAATACAGATACATTCCTTGCCGGAAGCGGCATCAGACCCACAGCTATCACAAAAGAACTGCTGACTGTATACCTGGATTACATGGGCGTTTTGCCTTCAGCATAAATAAACGCCTTCAATAACCGGAATAAGTGCTGTAATTAGAAAAACAACGGCCTGAGTATGGCATCCACCTTACTCAGGCCGTCTACATGCAGGCTACTGTTCAGATTGCCCGACGCATCGGTTAACACAACCGAATGTCATCAACATGCTGTAACCGGGCAGGAAACGGCTTGGGTAATACATTCAATCAACACAGAACACAGGCAGCTTCCACCACAGGTCCTCAGGCAGGTTTGCTCGCGAACAGTGACTATCCCTCCTACTATTTTGTCCTGGGATAAATCGCTGATCACTTCTTTGTTCAGGGAGAGCTTGGGCAGATTTACTTTTTTCTTTTTCATAACGGAACATTTTGGATGAAATCTAAATATCGTCTTTACATCTGCAGAGGGTATGCAGTATATACTGCGCTATATTTTCACTGCGCCCGCTTTTCAGCGATGGGAGTGGTTTTTAAACTGAAAAAAGTCCGCAGCAACCACTATGATATTTGATACTCACCTAAATCCGGGTTATGAAAAAAGTAAAAACAAGTGCAGCAAAAAAATTGTTGTTGGGAAAAATCAAAATCGCTGCGTTAAGCGACGAACAACAGGCCGCATTGGCTGGTGGCAGTGCCACACTGCCCAGCGATGTTATATGTGCTACACAGGGTAGCGTATGTAACACCAGGACTACCTGTCAGACAGCGAGATGTTAAGGTGATGTTTCTTATCGTTGAGCCGTTAGGTAACCTCCAAACCTAAAAGCAAAGAGGGGTATCAAAAGTAATTTGATGGCACAGAGAAAATTCTCCCCATCAGGTACCCGGATAAAATCGGGGAAAAATTACTTTTGAATACCCTCTTAAATTTTTAACACAAACGGGTACCACAGACACCGCCACAGGTGGCACAAGTGGCGAGACCACTGGGACAGTCAACCGCCGTGTAGGCGTCTCCTTTCATTTGCTGTTGCACGGAGGCAGATAGTGATGCGATCCTGATATGACCGATCCGGAGCTTTTTGGGAGATTTCTTTTTCATGGTGAAACGTTTATATTAAATGTAACCGTTTATGCTGCAATATAGCCGCGTAATTACCGGTACCAGCTTTAACAAAATATCCTTTGTTGTTTGTAACAATATCATGTTGCTACTAATGCCCAACGGGCAACACTTATTGTATCTGCAAAAGCGAAAGAAAAGAACTCAGTGATTTTAATGGAGGAGGAAACTGATTGGAAGCACCAGGATGTAAAAGATCCACTATAACTCAACTTCCCCCGAAAGCAATGTTGGTAAGATTTAACAACAGAAACCAACACCCTGTCGGCGAATGTTCCGATTAATTTCCTCATTTACATTAATCAAAACAAAAATCGTGATGAAAGGAAGACCAGCCACCTGATGAGCGGCATGCGGTTATCTCCGGCGAAAGAAACTTAGCAAGTAGGTGTGTGCAGGTATAAAAGAAAAAGCCACCTACTGATGAGGTGGCTTTTTCTTTTGGTGACCGCGTCAGGATTCAAACCTGAAACCTTCTGATCCGTAGTCAGATGCTCTATTCAGTTGAGCTACGCAGCCAGTCGTTTGTGATTGGATTGCAAAGGTATATCTTTTTTTGAAAATACCAAATTCTTCAGGATTTTTTTCTGCAATTTTCTGATTTACACTTACTTTTACAACTGTTGTTTAATGATTATTACAAGTGAAAATTCAACTCTGGAGCATTGGAAAGGAGCATGACCCCTACATTCGGGAGGGCATGGCCGTATTCCAAAAACGGTTACAACATTATGTGGATTTTGAGGTAAAACTGATCCCGACGGTAAAACAGGCGGCCAGTTTATCGGTACCTGAACTAAAAAAACAGGAGGCGAAAATCATCCTCGATCTGCTGCAACCAACGGATTATCTGCTGGCGCTGGATGAACGCGGCAAAATGATGACGACCGTTCAGTTTTCAGAATTCCTGCAACAGCGTACCAATGCCGGCACGCGGCAGCTCATCATTCTGATTGGCGGCGCTTTCGGTATTGACCAGTCGGTGCTTCAACGGTCACAGTTGCAGATGTCCCTGTCGCCGCTCACTTTTCCGCATCAGCTGGTGCGGCTTATTTTTACCGAGCAGCTGTATCGCGCCTATACAGTATTAAACCGGGAGAAATATCATCATCAATAGTTACATTTATAGTCTAACATTCGAGCTTATGTCCGTCAGTATTATCATTATTATTGTCACCTGCCTGATTTCCTACACTGCGTTGAACAATTATGACCAGCTGGATAAGCTGAGCATGCAGCCATACATGGTAAAAAATCATAACGAATATTACCGGTTTATTACATCCGGGTTTGTGCATGCTGACTATACGCATCTCATCTTCAATATGCTGACCCTCTTTTTCTTTGGGCCTTATGTGGAAGATGTTTTTATAGCATTGTTTGGCATGAAGCTGATGTACCCGGTGTACTACCTCTTAGGCATCATTGTATCCGACATTCCCTCTTTTCTGAAACACCGCAACAATTCCTATTACGCTTCCCTGGGCGCATCAGGGGCCATTTCCGCGGTGCTTTTCACTTTCATCATGGTAGAGCCCTGGGCGCAGATCGGCGTGTTCTTTTTCATTAAGATGCCGGCGGTACTTTACGGGGTATTGTTCCTGTTTCTTTCTGCTTACCTGTCCAGGAAAGGGGGCAGCAACATCAATCATGATGCGCATTTCTGGGGAGCCTTGTTCGGGATTGTGTTTCCGCTGGCCTTCCATCCGGAGCTGGGCGCACGCTTCCTGCAACTACTGCTGCACCGCCTGCAATAATAGTAACAGTCCCGGCGCTTAGTCCGGGCTATTATATAAAAACCCGGGGCTTAGTCCCGGGTTTTTAATTCTATGGCGAGGATGTTCTCCGTGCCTGTGGTGATTTTAACACGATCATCGATGCGCATGCCTACCACCCAGATAATTCTTTTGGCAGATTCTATCACCCACACTTTCTCTTTCTCCGGCAGCGACAGTTTCTGATCTATCAGGAAGCGGCTGATCTTTTTCTTTTTAGGCATCCCCAACGGATAAAAGTAATCCCCCTGTTTCCATTTGCGCAAAATCAGCGGGAAGCTGACTTTGGCGGCATCGAGCCAGGCTGTTTGCGGCGCGGTGGGTATAGAAGCCTGTCCCCGCTCCTGCTGGCGGACATGCAGCTGTCCGTTTTCATAGACCACATGTGCCGGCGCGGCGTCCAGTACCTGTACCGGCGCGTCCGGCTGTGCTACCGGCGTCACCAGCAGCCAGCTGCGGTTGCGGATGATACGGTGCGTCGCCGTTTCCACGTATCTGCCCGATTCACTGTGAAGCAGTTGCAACACCTGTTGCAGCTGCGCCACGGAACAACCGAAATCTTTGAACAGTTCCCAGGCGATGGTCTGCAACGGCACGGTCTTCTGTAATTTGACAACAGGCACCATAAAAGTGTTGTCTTTACTGAAAAGCAGGCGCTTACGGTGCCTGGCCACTGATTCCTGGTAAAGCATTTCCGCCTCACGCATCCGCTGGATCGAGTTGTCCATGTTCTTCACCGCTGCCGGAAATACTTCCTGCATACGGGGAATAATCTGATGACGGAAAAAATTACGTGTATACTTATCCGTTATATTCGAACTGTCTTCCACAAAAGAGATGCGGTGCAGTGCTGCATAGGCGACCAGGACCTCCTTGTCGGCAAACAGCAGCGGCCGCACGATCCGTTCCTGCTTTGGCAGGATTCCATGCAGACCGGCAATACCGGTGCCTTTGCAGAAATTCATGAGGGCAGTTTCCACGCTGTCCTGCATATGATGCGCCGTGGCGATATAGCTGTACCCGCCTTGTTGACGGACCTCTTCCAGCCACTGGTAGCGCAGTTCACGGGCAGCCACCTGTATGCTGACGTTATGCCTTTGGGTATAGGCATTGGTATCAAAACGGGTCGTGTACAGCGGGAGGTCGAGGGCAACGGCCAGTTGCTGAACGAACTGTTCATCGCGGACAGACTCCTCTCCCCTCAGCTGGAAATTACAGTGGGCGATCCCTGCCGGAAATCCCGCCTGTTTAAATAAATGGGCCATCACAACAGAGTCCACTCCACCGCTTACGGCCAGCAGGATGCGCTGGGAAGGGTCAAACAACTGTTGCCCGGCGATATGGGCTGTAAAATTGGTCAGTAAGTGTTGCGGCATGGAGATGTGTTGAGTAAATTAATATACCAGTTCTTCGTAGGCCGACTGCAGCTCGTTATAGGCATGTCTTTCGTTAGCGGCTTTGGCCATGGCCATTCCTTTTTCATATACCGCGATAGCAGCTTCTTTTTCCTGTTGCCGTTCCAGTAATTTGCCCAGGTGGTAATAAGAACCTGTATACCCTGGTTCATGGGCCAGCAGTTCTTCAAACAGCTGCCGGGCCGCAGCGTCATTGTTTAACTTGATATACTCCAGTGCCAGGGCGTGTTTCAGGAAACTGTCGTTCGGACTTGTTTCCAGCATTTGTTTAATCTGTGCGATTCTGTCCATGTCGTTGGTGTGTTTTTTCCGGTGCTAACAAATTATAAATAACATTCATATTCCTGTTGTTTATACTGATTAAAATCATAATATAGCCTTGCGGTTGGCGTACATAAATAAGATATATTTGCTATTACCGCATTTTTTAAACCAAACAGTTTAAGGCATGAAGATTTTAGTTTGTATCAGTAAAACTCCGGACACGACTGCAAAAATAGCTTTCACGGACAATAACACGAAATTCAATGAGGCTGGTGTCCAGTTTATTATTAACCCATATGATGAATGGTATGCACTGGTAAGAGCGCTGGAGCTGAAGGAAACGATTGGTGCAGACGTTCATCTGATCACAGTAGGCGGACCTGATTGCGATGCTATTATTCGCAAGGCGCTGGCACTGGGCGGTGATGAAGCATTCCGTATCAACGCAGATAGCGCGGACAGTTATTATATCGCTGCACAGATTGCAGCACATGCCAAAGAAAAACAATATGACATCATATTTACCGGTAAGGAGACCATCGACTATAACGGTTCCGGTATAGGCGGCATGGTGGCAGAACTGCTGGAGCTGCCCTATGTTTCCATCGCAGCGAAGTTTGATCTGAACGGCACGGTGGCGACCATCAACCGGGAAATTGAAGGCGGAGAGGAAATTTGTGAAGTATCCCTTCCGGTAGTAGTATCCTGTCAGAAAGGTATGGCCGAAGCGCGTATCCCCAATATGCGCGGTATCATGGCGGCACGCACCAAGCCGTTGACCGTAGTGGAACCTGTGGCGGCCGATGCGCTGACCAGCGTGGTAAGTTTTGAACTGCCGCCGGCCAAGGCGGGCGTGAAGCTCATCAACCCGGACAACGTGGCTGAACTGGTGAAATTGCTTCACGAGGAAGCCAAAGTGATCTGATCACGGTAGCAGGGTATCTATTGTTTCATTTCTAATTAACGTATTCATGTCTATATTAATATTTGCCGATCAGGCACACGGAAAGATCAAAAAAGCAGCACTGGAAGCAGTACAATACGGATCAAAAGTAGCCGCCCAATTGGGCACCACTGCTACGGCGCTGGTACTGGGCCCGGCAGACAACGCGGAACTGGCGGCGCTGGGCAACTATGGCGCCACCAAAGTACTGCATGTGGCAGATGCACGCCTGCAGGAAGTGGAAAGCACCGTATACACGAAGATCATTGTGGAAGCTGCTGACAAAGAAAATGCTGCCGTGATTGTTTTCCCGCATAATTTCGACGGCAAGGCAGTGGCGCCACGTGTGGCAGCCCGCCTGAAAGCCGGTCTGGTAGCTGGCGCCGTGTCTTATCCGGACACCGCGAACGGTTTTGTGGTGAAAAAGAACGTATTCTCCGGCAAGGCTTTCGCCAATATCAACATTACATCAGAACGTAAAGTGATTACGCTCACACCCAATACCTTCCCCGCTGTAGCCGGTTCCGGCACCGCTACGGTAGAGGCTTTCGCAGCTGCTATCAATGATGCGGACTTCAAAGTGAAAGTGGTGAAGACAGAAACGGTGAGCGGCGATATTCCGTTGACTGAAGCTGAAATCATTGTCAGCGGCGGCCGTGGCCTGAAAGGCCCTGAAAACTGGGGCATCCTGGAAGACCTCGCCAAAGCGCTGGGCGCGGCAACCGCCAGTTCCCGCCCGGTAGCGGATGCAGGCTGGCGCCCGCACCACGAGCACGTTGGTCAGACCGGTTTAACCGTAAGGCCCAACCTGTATGTGGCCATCGGTATCTCCGGCGCTATCCAGCACCTTGCCGGGGTAAACGGCAGCAAAGTCATCGTGGTGATCAATAAAGATCCGGAAGCTCCTTTCTTCAAAGCTGCGGATTATGGCATAGTTGGTGATGCATTTGAAGTGGTACCGAAACTGACAGCCGCGGTGAAAGAATTCAAAGGCCAATAAAAGGCACTTACAAGGAATTACGAATGGGTCAGTTACCATTCATGAGGTTATCTCTCATTCGTAATTCCGTAATTCGTAACCCGTAATTGATTAAGATTTTTTTTAGATAAGGAATATTTTTCTAACTTCACGGTCTTACAAAATATTCAGCGACAACGCAAGACAGATATGAGAAAAATAGAACTGGAAATAGTTGCTTTATCGCACAGCATTACGCAGACTCATTCATATGCCGTGGTATTGGGAGAGGTAAACGGATTACGCCGTTTGCCGATCGTGATAGGAGGCTTTGAGGCACAAGCAATAGCCGTAGCGTTAGAAAAAATGCAACCCAGCCGCCCCCTCACACATGACCTGATGAAAAATTTCATGAACGCCTTTAACATAGAGCTTCATGAAGTGGTGATCAGCAATTTACAGGAGGGCATCTTTTACTCCAAACTTATCTGTTCCAGCAACGACGAAACCATTGAGATAGACTCCCGGACTTCTGATGCACTGGCATTGGCCGTTCGTTTCGGATGTCCGATCTACACGTTCGAAAATATCCTCAACAGCGCCGGAATACTGCTGGACGATCCTGCCGGCAAAAAGAGCGGCGCGAAACCGGTCACCCCTACCATCTCCGAACACGAGAGAGGCGCAGAAGACGATCTCAAAGCCATGAGCCTGGACGACCTCACACAGCTTCTCCAGGAAGTACTGGAACAGGAAGATTATATCCGCGCCATCGCCATCCGCGATGAAATAAACGCCAGAAAAAGCAAATAATATTTTTCAGAACGGACTGCTGCTGCCGGTGGGAATCCCCTGCCGCTGCGGTTTTGCCGTGCTAATACCACAAACATGATCGTTTTTCCCAACTGTAAGATAAACCTGGGCCTGCATATCACCGCCAAAAGAGCTGACGGCTTCCACGACCTGGAAACAGTCTTCTATCCCCTGCCGGTGACAGATGCGCTGGAAGTGATCACACCTGGCACACTGCAATTCACCAGCAGCGGCATTCCTGTTCCCGGCGATGCGGCAGACAACCTGTGCCTACGCGCGTTTCACTTGTTGCAGCGCGACTA
The DNA here is from genome assembly GCF_012641275.1 of Chitinophaga varians. NCBI lineage: Bacteria > Pseudomonadati > Bacteroidota > Chitinophagia > Chitinophagales > Chitinophagaceae > Chitinophaga > Chitinophaga varians. Next base: position 1,666,028 of record NZ_JABAIA010000003.1, read on the forward strand.
TCCACAGTTGCAACCGGTCAACATCCACCTGCACAAACATATTCCCATAGGCGCCGGTTTAGGCGGAGGCTCCGCTGATGCGGCCTTTATGCTGCAGTTGCTCAATAATAAATTCCAGCTGGGACTTACTTCCGGGCAATTGATAGACTATGCCGCCCAACTGGGCAGCGACTGTCCTTTCTTCATACTCAATCAGCCCTGTTACGCCACCGGCCGGGGTGAGATCATGGAGCCGCTGTCACTGGACCTTTCAGGCTATTCCTTTTTGCTGGTGCATCCGGGCATTCATGTCAATACCGGTTGGGCTTTCCGGCAGATCACGCCACAGGCGCCGGCGCGGGCATTAAAGGAAGTGATACAGTTACCGGTGACGGAGTGGAAACAAGCTGTCAGCAATGATTTTGAGGCGTCGGTGTTTGCAGCGCATCCTGAGCTGGCCGCCATTAAAGCAACCATGTACAGCGAGGGAGCGGTATATGCCACCATGAGTGGCAGCGGATCGGCCGTGGTAGGCCTGTTCCCTAAAAATAAAATAGCTGACATCCGTTGGGATGCCAGCTATCTGGTATTTAAAGTTAATTAGCGCTTACTTTACGGAAGCAACCAGTGCTTTAAAGGTTTCTGGTTCGTTCATAGCGAGGTCAGCGAGCACCTTTCTGTTCAGATCGATGTTCTTACCAGCTAATTTGTTCATGAACACAGAATAGGTCAAACCTTCTGCTCTTACCGCAGCGTTGATACGGGCGATCCACAGCTGACGATAGTTTCTTTTCTTTAATTTACGACCTACGTAGCTGTAAGTGAGTCCTTTCTCGAGGACGTTCTTCGCTACGGTGTAAACGTTTTTCCTTTTACCGTAGAAGCCTTTGGCTTGCTTTAAGATCCTTTTTCTCCGGGCTCTTGAAGCTACGGCGTTAACTGAACGAGGCATTGTCTTGTGTTTTTTCTCAGGTTATAAAATTCGATTGTTTGGACGGATACTAGCGGAGGCCGAGCATTCTCTTAACCAGGTTAAGATTTGCTTCGTGAACCAGCGTGCTTCCTCTCAGGCTACGTTTTCTCTTAGTAGCTTTCTTAGTCAGTAAGTGGCTTTTGAAGGCTTTAAACCGCTTAATCTGTCCGTTCCCGCCAACCTTGAAGGTCTTCTTGGCGCGGGAATGTGTTCTTACTTTGGGCATCTTACATCAAATTTGGTCTGCAAAGGTAGGGAAATAATTTCATAAAGCACAGTACCAGATAAATAAATACAGGCAACCGCCAAATGTGGATAACTTTTTTAATATTTTTTTAACCTCCTTTAACCGGTTGAGAATCAATTTTCGTTAACCCTCCTCCTCTTCCTATCTTGTGTGAATTCATATTATAAATTTTACCACTTTTTTTATTTCTCTATATTATTTTTAATTTTAATCTTAAAATAGTCGCATATTTTAGCCATATAACGTTTAAACACCTAGTGCCTATGAAAACATTCTACACCTTCCCTCACCCTGACCGGAAAAGGCTTTCCGAGTCTACAGACCCATGTAAGCGGTTGGAAAACAACAGTTACTGAACAGGCAACAGCCCTCAGAACTGATACTTTTTTCACTTAACTGTTTTACACCTATGAAACGACTTTTAACCTTTTTATTCCTGTTAACGGGCTTTGTGCTACCGTCAAACAAGACGATGGCACAATCGACGGCATTTATCAATGCGCCCGACAGTATCTGCGCAGGAAGCTTTGCCACACTGAACGGTCTGGTATGGTCCGGTGGTTTTACCACGTCCTATATGGACTGGAGCGTGTCTCCGGCCCTGGCGGCATCGGACTACCAGTTCCTGTACACAGAAGCTGCCATCAACTCTTCTGTCACAGATAAGTGGCTGGGGCGTAAACCCCTCGCCGCCTATCCAAACGTGACGGCGATGACCATCAAACTGCTGAAGGTGGGCACATACACTTTTACTGTGAAGATCTATAACTCGTCAGGCAGTTATATAACTGCCTCCCGCACGATCAAGGTAAAAGACTGTACCATTACCAGCTGTGCAGGCACGATCAGTACCATGGCAGGATTTAAAGAGGACTTCGGAATTTTTAATGCAGGAGCCCCTCCCCGCAAGAACGCGGTTATTGAAGCCCTTTACGCGGCCAATCCATCTCAAACCTACAAATTTGCTTCTAATACCAGCAACCTAGCAGATAATGATTATATAGAATACTATCATACCCAGGGAAAACCAGAATGGGTAAAAGCATATGATAGAACCGGTAATGGAGATGGCGTCAATACCTTTGGTGGTATGTTGGTGATCAACTCCGCCATTGAGAAAAAAGCCTTCTATCAAAGAACTATCACAGGCCTCTGTCCCGGCTCCGTCTATAACTTCTCTGCCTATTTCATGAACGTGAACGGCATGCAGGTGTTTGACGATATTTGTGCCAGGGCTACGGACGCTCCCAAGGGTTATCACTATGCAGGGGTAACCTTTATCCTCACAAATCCCACTACAGGAGCAGAACTGCAAAGGTTCAACACGAATGACGTGTCCATGAACCTCAAAATACCGGAATGGATCCAATATGGAGGCAGCTTTACCATACCTCCGAACCTGACCTCCGTAAAACTCACGATCGTTAACAATAACTTCGGTGGTTGCGGTAACGATATCGCCATTGATGATATCTCATTTACTTATTGCAGCCCCGATCTTTATGCATATGTAGATGGTCTGAAAGATGAGAAAAGAACAAAAGACCAGATCTGCGGAGGCGCTCCATTAAGCCTGACAGCTTATCTGGAGCCGATTACTTATTTCCAGAACCCTGTCTATCAATGGCAGATGAGCACTGATGGCGGTGTAACTTATACTGACATGGTGGATGGGCCCATGAACACCGGTAGCGTGTCAGGTGCAAAAACAGCCATACTGAACTTTACCGCCGGCGCACTCAAGGGAGATCCTGACGTCTCCAAACTCTATTATTTCAGGGTAAACATCACAGAAAAAGACAACGTAAGTCTCGGCAATTGTGCCGCGCCTTCCCGACCGGTGGAAATCACCATCCTGCCGCAACCGGTAATCACCGTTACCGGTAATGAAATCTGTAATGGCCAGCAGGCGCACCTGGAAGTAACCGGAGGGTATACCTCCTACACATGGCTGGTAACACCTCCTGTCACAGGAACTACATTGGATGTAAGTCCCACCGTCACTACTACCTATACCGTAGTGGGTGAAAAAATCTATGGCGACAATAAAGTCTGCCACGATAGCCGGAGCACAGAAATTGTGGTTTATCAGAAACCTGTTGTTAATGTCAAACTGCTGACTCCTCCCAGCATCTGTTTGGGAGAAGAAGCTAAACTGGAAATCCAGCCGGAGAACTCCGTATACGGTATCACCTGGAACTACAATGGAGCAGTGATCCCCGGTGCAACAGGTACTTCCATTACACATACTCCCACTACTGTAACCGATCTGACAGCAACGCCACCTGTAAAGAACATTTATGTGGTGACAGTGACCAATGGTGCCTGCGTGTTATCAGATCAGGCAGAAGTGGTTGTCAACTCAGTACCCAAGCCCAATGCCGGACCGGACATCAAGCTGTGTAACACCAGCACCTTCACCCTCGCCGGCAATCAGCCTCCACCCGATCAAACCGGCGTATGGAGCTTTAAAAACGGAGATGACCAGGGCGCAACCCTGACCAATCCTACCGCTTACAATGCTACCGTTAGCAACCTGGGCGTAGGTAAATCCGTTACACTGGTATGGACCGTTACTAACAAGAACCTGAGCAAGTGTGCTGCGAGCGATGAAGTGGTACTGATCAATATGCCGGTCCCTGTATCAGCGGCCACGGTAGATATCACCCAGTGTGGCACCAATAAAACGTTTGCCATCAGCGGTACAGCGCCGTTGCCATGGGAAACCGGTTCCTGGAGCGGACCTGCCGGCGTTACGTTTGACGATCCTACTGCACCTGGTACCAACGCCAAACTGACCGGCGCTGCTACCACACAGGACATCACCGTGACCTGGACACTGAGCAATGGCAAATGTGCTAATGGTATATCCAAAGTAAACCTGCACCTGCGTCCTGCTCCGAAGGTAACAGCTACCGCTTCTCCTGTTTGTCAGACTGCCACCCAGTTTAAAATCAACTTCTCAGCGCTGAGCGGCACTGTTACCAAATATGCCCTGAAACCAGGCATTGGTAACCCACTGCCTGCCTACACCGGCGAAACAGGTACCTGGCCCGCCACTGGTAGCGTTATCAATGCAACACTGCCAGCCAACACTGCTCCAGGCACTTATGATTTCATCCTGACCATTCAGAATGATGATAACCTGGGATGTACCTACGACGCACCATTTAAATTAAGAGTAGATGCACAACCGGATGCTACTATCAGCGGTCCGTCTGACATCTGTCTGGGCACCAGCATTTCTCTGAGCGTCGCCACGTCCAATAGTGGTTACACCAAATCATGGACCATCGATGGCGTTGCCCAGACCGGCAGCACCCAAACCATTACCCATACGCCTACTCCGGCAGGTACACACAATTATGGGGTGACTGTCACCAACCTGACCTGCGTCGATAGCAAAACCAAAGCGGTTGAAGTAAGAGCTATTCCAGTGGCTGACCCGGGCACTGTCGCTCCTCAGTGTAATGTAAGCGACTTTACCATGAACGCCCCTGCCCTGCCTGCTGACCAGGAAGGTGTATGGACGATCAACCCACCAGCCAATGGCGCAGTCATTACAAATCCTACCGATCCGAAAACTACCGTGACCGGATTACAGGCCGGAACATCCGTAGTACTGACATGGACGGTAAATAATAAATATAACACCACTTGTAAGGCAAGTTCCAATATCACATTAAAGAATACAGAATCACTTACCACCAGCAAGGCCGGTAGTGATATCATTCAATGCGGCAACAATAAATTCCAGCTGAACGCCAACACACCGAAACCTACCGAAACAGGTACCTGGTCCGGTACGGGCGTGTCCTTCAGCAATCCCAATGCCCCGGATGCAATTGCAACACTGACCACCAGCACTCCGCAGACGGTAACGGTAACATGGACTATCAGCAATGGCGTATGTGCCAACAGCACTTCTTCCATTAAGCTGATCCTCAATGCCGCTCCAACTGTAACAGTAGCTGCTGTGCCGCCGGTATGTAACGCAGACGGTTCTTTCAACCTGGTACTGTCTAACCCGACCGGTAACATTACCCAATACTCCATCAAAGCCGTGGCGCCTAACGCGCTGCCTGGCTTTACGGATATCGTAAATG